>PXAU01000083.1 GCA_003567075.1 Trueperaceae bacterium | reverse complement strand
CCTTCAGCACGCTGCGCAGCCCGAGTTCGCGCCCGAGCGGTTCGCACTCGTACTGCGGCGACCCGAGGAACACCGGATCCACCAGCTGGACGGCCGCCTGGATGCGGTCGAAGCGGACGCGGTGGGGCCCGTCCCGCGCCCGCATCCGCCGTGCAGGCCCTCTCAGGACGCCCCGAGCGGCTGCACGGCCGCCACCCAGTGCTGCACCACATGTTCCACCCGGGTGGGTCCCACCCAGGTGGCGCGTTCGTGCTCGTCCGGTGGGTCGCCGCCGCGCCGCTCCTCGTCCAGGGCCATGTCGAGCAGCGTGGCGAGGCCCGGATGGAAGGGCCGCGTGAGCATCCGCATCAGCGTCATGGCGCCAAGCGGCAGGTGGTGGCGCTTTGCCGACACCCCGAGTTCGCGCTCGAGCAACGCGAGCACGTCCAGGCGGCTCAGGTGATCGCGGCCGCGCAGCTCGCGCACGCTGCCCAGCGCCGACGTGTCCTGCAGCGACCAGACGACGTCGTCGGCCACGTCGGAAGCCGAGATCCAGTTGATCTTGACGGCGCCCGAGCCGAAGAACTGCACCGGCTTGCCAGCGCGCAGCGGCTCTCCCATCAACAGCAGCGCATGATTCTCGGCGAACACGGTCGGCCGCAGCACCGTCCACGGCACGCCGCTCGCTTCCAGATGCCGCTCGGTGGTGCGCTTGATGCGAGCGAACGCGGTCGCCTCCCGTTCGGCACCGGCCAAGGAGATGAACAGCACCTGCCGGACCCCGGCCTTCGCCGCGGCGTCGATCAGCCGCCGAGCACCAACGCCATCCACCGCCTTCGCCGTGTTGCTGCGCGAGGGCGGCACCAGCCCGTGCGACGCGATCACGACGCGCTCGACGCCTGCCAGCGCGGCCTCCTGCCAATCGCTGCGGCGAAGGTCGCCGACGACGGTCTCGGCGCCGCGCCGGGCGGCGTCCCCCAACCGCGCCGGATCACGAGACACCGCCCGCACCGGCTCCCCCGCCTGGAGCAGGGCGCGAACCACCCGCCGACCGACCTCGCCCGTCGCACCGACGATCAGGTGCATGGCGACCCATCCCTACGGTACGTGCGCCGTTCCGGTCGATGCGCCATGCTTCCTCCTCAAACGACGCATGCGCGCTCAGTGGACGCACACGTGCTGGCACCGCGATGGCGGCACGGGACCCCGGCAGGCAGCCGCCCACGCCCAGACCGAGGCTCGCGGTCGGCAGGAGCGCCGTCCGGTGCATCAGCCTAGCGAGCGGCGGGGGGCTGCGCAACGGCTTCCATGAGGCAGCGTCAACCCAGCAACCGCAAGCGGGTCACACCAGCAACCGCCACACGACGAACCCCAGGCCCAGGAACGGCAGCGCCCGACCCACCACCACGATGCGCCAACGCCACCAGCGAGCCCGCGTGCCGAGCGCGGAGGCGATGCGCGAGCGCGGCAGCAGCCAGCACAGCAGGCCGGCGCCGACGATGCCCGAGGCCACCACCACGTTGGTGCCGCCGAACTGATCCATGAAGTCGAGGAACGGCATGCCCATCACCGATAGCTCCACCGGTGTGAAGCTGAGCGCCGACGGGATCCCCAGCACCAACATCAGGGCGCCCACCACCAGCACCGCCCGGAAGTCTCCCAGCCGCAGTTCCTCCGACAGCGCTGCCACCACCACCTTCGTGCCGGCCAGGCAGGAGCTGAAGGCGGCGGCGAAGAACAGCCCGAAGAAGGCGATGGCCAGGTAGGGCCCGGCGGCCATCTGGTCGAACACGCGCGGGAGCGTACCGAAGGCGAGCTGGCTGCCGGCGTCCGGCTCGAAACCGAAGGCGAACACGAACGGGAAGATCATCCAGCCGGCCAGCAGCGCGATGCCCGTCTCGGTGCCGGCCACCACCAACGTGGCGCGCGGCACGTGGGTTCGCTGCGGGATGAAACTGCCGTACGTGGCGAGGTACCCCTGTCCGATCGCCAGCGAGTAGAACGCCTGCCCGAAGGCGAACAGCCACAGGCTCGGCTCGCGCCAGCGCGAGAAGTCGGCGCTGAGCATGAAGCGCCGTGCGTCGTCCCAACCGTCAGTGGTGGCGCCGTACGCAACGATCGCCACGATCACCACCAGCAGCACCGGCATCAGAAGCTTCGACAGCGTCTCGATGGCGGTGACGCCGCGCACGAGCACCACCGTCACCAGGACGGTCACCACAGCGAACCACCACAGCGAGGCGTAGCCGGCGCTGAAGTCGTCGAAGGGCACCACCGCGCCGCGCACCGCATCGACCGCGTAGCCGAGCGTCCAGCCGGTGATCACCAGGTAGTAGCTGGTGATCGCAGTGGTCAAGAGCACCACCAACCAGCCGTAGATGCTGGCGAACCGGTGCACCTGACGGTACGTGCCGACCACGCTGCCCTGCGCCAAGCGTCCGGCCGCAACCTCGAGCATCATCACCGGCAGCGCCACCACCACCAGGGCCAGCAGGTAGGCCAGCACGAAGGCGCCGCCGCCGTTCTCCCCCACCATGTACGGGAAGCGCCACAGGTTCCCGAGGCCGACTGCGGCAGCCGCCATCGAGAAGACGAAGGCGGGTTCCGACGACCACTGGCGCCGCTGGGCGCCGGAACTGGG
>PXAU01000188.1 GCA_003567075.1 Trueperaceae bacterium | reverse complement strand
CAGCGATCGCGTAGGCGTAGGCGCCGTGGAAGGCGTCGCCGGCGCCGGTGCTGTCGACCACGCGCACGGACGGGGCGGCGCTGCGGAACGGTCCCGCGCCGGCGTCCCACACGATACCGCGCGGGCCGAGCGTGACCGCGACCAGCTGATCGCTGCGCCGCCGCAGGTGCGGGAGCGCGGTTACGGGATCGGCCCTGCCCGCCACCAAGCTGGCGCACTCCTCCGAGACGATCAGGTGGTCGATCAGGTCGGTCTGCTTCCAGTGCCGTTGGTCGCTCCAGTCGCCGACCGTGGCGATGCCGCGCTCGCGGGCGCGCTCGAGCGCGAACAGGCTCGCGTTCGGGTGGCGCGCGTCGGTGAGGAGCACGCCAGCGTGCGACAGGTCCGACCAGTCGAACGCGCCCGCGTCGTCGCGAAGGCCTTCGCCGCGGAAAGGGAAGATGTAGCGCTCCCCGCTCGGGTCGACCAGCACGGCGGCCACGAAGCTGCGCGCCTCGGGGGTGCGCAGCGCATGGAGATGGACGCCCTCGCCGTCGAACTCGCGTTGGAGGGCGTCGGCGGCCGGGTCGTCACCGAGGCTCGCCCAGAGGTGGGCTCGAGCGCCAAGGCGAGCGGCGGCGACCGCGGCCGTGGCGGCCGGACCGCCCCCGTGCGAGCGGTAGGTCTGGGCGTACGTGCGTGACGCTACGGGGGGAAAGCGCTCCACCTGCCAGACGTGGTCGAGGCAAGCGAGTCCCACGCAGGCGACGACCGGAACGGTGCTCATGCCGGTCCGAGCCAGGGCGAGCGCAGCGCGTCACGCACGCGCGTTGGCGGGAGTACCTGGCCACCCAATCGCACCACCAACTCGTGAACGGCCTCGGTGTGCTCACCCGGCGCCAGCGCCAGGTGGTGCGGCAGTCGGGCGTCGAGGAGCCGCGCCACCACCTCGAAGGCGGTGGAGCGCGTGCCGTCCCAGCGGAGGTCGCGCCACCAGGCGCGCACACCGTCGACGTCCGGCTCGCTCGTGTCAGCCAGCGAGCCGCTCACGATCACGGCGCGCTCGCCGCCCGCCAGGAGGCGAAGACCAGTGGCGGGCCCAGGTGCGAGTCGCATGTCGCGCACGACGCCGGTGCCGTCGCGGTTGAAGTGCGTCGTGAGCCGGGCGCCTGTGGCCGCCGCGAAGGCGATGGGGGCGTTGCCGCAGTGCCATAGGAGCAGCCGGTCGCCCTCCGGGTCGAGGTCCGAGAGGTCCATCAGTGCGCTCGGGGCACGTGCGAGCGCTTGCAGCGCCAGCATCGACAGGGCGCCCATCACGTCGCCCTCGCAGGCCGTCGGGACGAAACGATCGGCCATCGCGCCGACTGCGGCGCAGGCCATGCCGCCGCAGGCCTCGGCGAACTCGGGCCAGCAGCGCAGCGCCAAGGCTTGGTAGTCGCCCTCTCGAGCCAGCGCGCTGAGTGCCAGTTCGGTCCTGGCGGCGACCAGCACGTGCGCCTCGCTCGCCCCGAGCGGTGGTTCGGCCTCGCTCCAGGTACGAGCGCGAGCGCGCACGTCGGCCTCGTTGACGTCGGCCATACGCGCGTACAGCATCTCGAGCGGCACGCTGTCGACGTGGACCCCTGCCAGCACCGGGCGCTCCTCGAGCCGGTAGAAGGCGGGCGCCGTGCCGCCGATCTGCAAGACGCGTGCCGAGCGAAGCGCGCGCAGGCCGCGCAGCGCGCCGAGCGTCGCCCGCCAGCGCCGGGCGAAGGCCTCGCTGCCGGGCGCTCCCCAGTACCACTTGACGGGTTCGGCCTTGCCCACCGCGGGATGGTCGAGGAGGGAAAGGGTCATGTTGAGCCCGCACAGGCTGTTGAGCGGCAGGGGCCGCATCTCGGGACGCACCCCGTTACGCTCGAGTGGTAGGCCCTCGGCCTCGGGCACGGCCCACACCCCAGCCTGCGGGACAGCACGCACGAGTGGCGCGAGCAGGTCGCCGGTGGCGAAGGTGGCATGGAGGATCAACAGGAAATCGAGCTCGTGCTCGGCTGCCCAGGCGCCGACCCGACGGGCGGCGTCGACGTCGGTAACGGGTTCGGGCGCGCTCAGGAGCAGGTCGCCGTCGGCGCTGGCCTGGCGCTCCAGGGCGGCCTGGGCGCGCCGCGACAGCGCCGTGGCGCCACCCTTGAAGGCGTCACGGATGACGGTGACGAAGCCGATGCGAAGTGGACCGGTGACGCTCACGACGCTCATCCCTTCACCCCGCCGGCAGTGAGGCCGGCGATGATCTTCTGCTGGAACATCAGGATGAGCACCACGAGCGGCAGCACGCCGATGGTGATCGCGGCGCTGATGACCGCCCACGGGAAGGCGAACTCGCCTTGGTACATCGTGATGCCCACGGGGACGGTGCGCATGCTCATCGAGGTGTTGAAGTTGAGGGCCAAGAGGAACTCGTTCCACGAGTTGACGAAGATGATGATGCCGGCCGTCACGATGCCCGGGGCCGAGACCGGTGCGATCACCCGGACAAGCGTCTGGACGCGCGTGCAGCCGTCGACCAAGGCGGCGCTCTCGAGGTCCTTGGGGATGAGCTGGAAGAAGGAGGTGAGGATGAGCGTGGCGATCGGCAGCGAGAGCGCCACGTACGGGATGATCAGGGCCCAGTAGGTGTTGAGCAGGTTGGGCCCGCCCAGGTCGACGGGCATGAAGGTCATGCCGAGCGCGTGCAACACGTTCGCCACCTGCGTGATCACCGGGATCTCGGCGCCTAGGAAGACGCGGTACAGCGGCACCAGCAGGACCAGGGCCGGGAACATGCTGGTGATGACGATCGCGGGGAGGATGCCGCGCCTGAACGGCATGTTGAGGCGTCCGAGGGCGTAGCCTGCGAGCGCGGCGATCACGACGCATACGATGGTCGCGCTCACCGACACGATGGCTGAGTTGAGCATGAAGCGCGCGAAGGGGAGCTGCTCGAAGACCTGCACGTAGTTGCTGAAGGTCGGGTCGGCGGGCAGGTAGGTGATCGGCGTGCGGATCAGTTCGTTCTCGTCCTTGAGCGAAGTCAGGATGATCCACACGAGCGGGAAGGTGCCGTTCGCAATGAGGAGCAGCGTGCCGACGGCGACGAGGATGCGGGTAAAGGGACGTGCTCGCCTGCGCATCTCAGTCCTCCGTGTAGATCCAGCGTAGGTAGAGGACCGTGATCGCCAGGCTCATTAGGAAGAGCGCCACCGAGAGCGCCGCGGCGTAGCCGAGGTTGAGGTTGTTGGTGGTGCTGGTGATGTAGATGCCGAGCGTCTCGAGGGTGCGCCCCGGCCCACCGCGTGTCATGGCGAAGGGGATGTCGAAGGTCTGGATCGCGGTGAGCGTTCGGAAGATGAGCGCCACCGCGATGGCGGGCCGCAGCAGCGGCAGCGTGATCCGCACGAAGCGTTGGAACGCGCTGGCGCCGTCGACCTCGGCGGCTTCGTAGAGGCTCGTGTCGATCGACTGCAAGCCGGCCAGGAGGATCAACCCGACGAAGGCCGAGGTGGCCCACACGATGGTGATGTTGGTGGCCCACACGGCCGGATCCGAGCGCGCCAGCCACAGTGGCGCCTCGATGCCGATCCGCCGCAGTACGTCGTTGATCACGCCGTTCGTGCTGTTGAACAACCAGGCGAACATGACGCCGACCAACACGCGTGGCATGGCCCAGGGGATGAGCAGAGCCACGCGCACCAGCCAGCGCCAGCGCGAGGGGACGTTGGCCAGGAGGGCGAGCGGCAGGCCGACGAGGAAGGAGCCGGCCACGCTGGCGACGATGATCACCAGGGTGATCGAGAAGCTGTTCCAGAAGCGCGTGTCGTTCCAGCGACCGTCCTCACCGGGGTGGAAGCCCATGAGCACGCCGGCCACGACGAGCAGGCCGAGCGTCCACCACAGCGCGGTCCGGCGGTGGAGTCCTCCGCGCAAGGCACCGATCCAGAGCGCGACCACGAGCGCCAGCGCCAGCAGGCGCCAGCCGAGGAGGTTCGACAGGCTCCAGGTCATCTCGCTGCCCCCGAGCATCCGCTGGTAATGCGTCAGCCCGATCCAGTAGCGCCCCTCGGCGGGCAGGTTGAGGCGCTCGAAGTGGAAGCTCTGCCACACCACCTGCACGATGGGCCAGAACATCACCACCAGCAGCACCAGCGCCGCCGGAATCAGCATGAGGAAGCCTAGTTGCGCCTCGCTCGGGTTGCCTTGGCGCAAGCGGCGCCAGAAGCCGGCTGGGCGATACGCAGTGGGTGCCGTGGTGGCCATGGGGATACCGTCCGTCGGTCAGATAGGGCGCCGGCCGGGGCCGGCGCCAGGAATCGATGTGCGGGTGGCTCAGAAGGTGAGAGCCTCCTCGACGCCGCGCTGCATCTCCTCGAGCGCTTGGTCGATGGTCAGGTCAAGGGCGAAGAAGGCGTTCATCGGGAAGCGGATGGCTTCGGAGACGTCGTTGTAGAAGGGCGTGACGGGTCGCGAGCGGGCGTTGACGATCACGTCGTAGAAGGCGGGGAAGTGCGGCGCCGCCTCCACCACCGCGGCGTCGCTGTAGAGCGAGGCGCGGGCCGGCACGTTGGAGGCCTGCACGGCCAGGGTGCGCCCGCTCTCGGGGCTCGCGAGGTACTCGAGCAGTCGCCAGGCAGCATCCGTGTTGGCGCTGAAGGGGTTGATGGCCCATTGCCAGCCGCCGATGCAGGTGGCCGAATCGAAGCCCTCGAAGGCGGGCAGGGGCGCCACGCCCACCAGGCCGGCGACCTCGGTCGGGCGATCGCTGCTGCCCTGGAAGTGCGCCCAGGCGTAGCCCCAGTTCAGCATGAACACGACGTTGCCGGCCTGGAACTGCTGGCGCGAGAGGTCGGTCGACATCTCGGCGATGTTGGCGACGGTGATGCCGCTGTGCATGGTGTCGGCGTACCACTCCATGACGCGCCGCGCTTCGTCGGTCTGGAGGGTGATCTCACCGGACTCGTCGATCCAGTTGCCGCCGGCTGACCACAGCGCTTGCAAGAAGGTACAGATGGTGCCCTCGCCGGCGAAGCCCTGGTAGTTGAAGCCCTGCAGGTTCGGGTCGCCTTCCTGCTCCTGGATGGTCAGCGCCTGCATCTTCAACTCGTCCCAGGTCGTGGGTGGCTCGAAGCCGTACTGCTCGAGCAGGTCGGCCCGGTAGTAGAGGAACTGCGCGTCGGTGAAGGCGGGAAGCGCGTAGAGCGTGCCGTCGATCAGGTTGGCCTCGATGGGGCCGGGCAGGAAGTCCTCGAGGTAGGCCATCATGGCCGCCTCGGACTCGAAGAACTGGTTGAGCGGCTCGGCCCAACCGGAGGCGGCGTACTGGGCGGGCCGCACCACGTCGATCAGGAAGATGTCGATGTCGCCGCTGCGGCTGGTCAGCACCGTGTTGAGGTACTGTTGCTGCACGTCGCTGGTGGCGCCACCGACCTCGTAGCGCGCGACGATGTCCGGGTTCTCGGCGTTGAAGCGCTCGAGCATGGGACCGATGACGTCGGGACGCTGCTGGCCGCCGATGAACACGGTCAATTGGGTCTGGGCCAGTGCGAGCGCGCCGATGAGCAGAAGAGCGACGGTGGCGATAAGGGTCTTGCGCATGGGGATCCTCCACGAGACCTGGGCGTGGTTCAGCTACGCCGCGTGCGGCCAGGGGGCACGGGCGGGATGGCGACGGTCGGGTCGATGGGACCTGTGTCGATACGGCCTCCTTCCGCTTCTCGCGATGCGCGTTCGGGCGGTACCGCACTCGTACGGCGCGGCACGAAGTAGGTCACGTGGCTCGTGTCGGTGTGAGGTGTGCGACGGAGTTCGGCAGCGACGCTGCGCATGGCGTCGGCGCCGAGCTCGTGGCTCGGTTGATGGATCGTCGAGAGCCCGAGGAGCGCTGCTGGCATGACGTCGTCGAAGCCGATGATCGCCACGTCGTCGGGAGACGTTCGGCCGGCCTCGTCGAGCGCTCGCAGGGCTCCGAAGGCCATGAGGTCGTTCCCGAAGAGCCAGGCGCTGGCCGTGCTGCTCGTCGCCAGAAGGGCCTTGGCCGCGTTTCGTCCGCCGTCGAAGGTATCGTCGCCGTGGATGACCTGCTCCAGCGTCAGGTGCGCACGCTTGGCGGCGTCCTGCCAGGCGCGTTCGCGTGCACGGGCGTAGGGGGCGTGCGCGGGTCCGGCGACGAGCGCCACGCGCGTGTGACCGGCTCCTTGGAGGTGCTCGCAGGCGCGCTCGATACCGGGCCGCTCGTCGCAGGCGACCACCCGTAAGCTCGTGGGCTGGGCCGGCGGGCCGATCAGGACGATGGCCGCACCGGCCTGGGCGAGGCCTTCGAGGAGTTCGAGCTCAACCTGTGAGAGGCTGCTGCCGAGGGCGATGAGACCGTCGACGCGGCCCTCTTGCAACCACCTGGCGTAATCGGGTCGGCGGCTCGCGCTGACCAGCAGTGGGAACCCGGCCGGCTCCGCGACCGAGGCGATGCCGTCGAGGAGATCGCTGAAGTACGGGTTGGCGAAGACGAAGCGCGCGGAGCGCGGCAGCACGAGACCGATGACGCCGCTGCTCCGGTGGGTGAGGGCGCGTGCCGCGGCGTTCGGGTGGTAGCCGGCTTCGTGCGCGAGCCGACGGACCCTGGCGCGCGTGGCAGCAGAGATCTGCATGTCGTCGCGCAAGGCGCGCGAGACGGTCGAGCGGGCGACGCCGAGTCGTTCGGCGAGGTCCTGGAGCGTCACCTTCCGCACGAGCGAACCCTTCCACGGGGTGGCGAGGACGTTACGCAATCGGTTGCGCGAAGATTATCACACCGGGCGGGCGGGGTACAAGGCTGGTCAGCGCTCCGCAGGCGTGCGACCGGCGGCGGAGGCGATGCGAGCGGTGTGCGAGGCCGGCGCCGGATCGGGCAACACCCGGCTGGCGCCGCCGGCAGGCGCGGTCGATGCCGGGCTCAGCTCCAGTCGGCCAGCGAGCGTTCGAGCTTGCGTCGATCCGAGCGGGCGTAGCGGCGCGCCATGTCGAGCGTGGCGTGGCGCAGGTGGTCTTGCACCTGCCCCAAGTCGCCCGTCTGCCGGTACAGCCTCGTGCCGGCCGCGTGCCGCAGCGCGTGGACGCCGCGGAAGCGCACCTCGGCGCGCTCGCACAGGCGCCGCAAGCGGCGGTAGACGCCGTACTGCGAGCGGAGGCGCACCACGGTTGGGCGCCGGTCCCCGGCGAGCGCGGCGCGCTCGGCGCCGCGCAACGCCTCGACCAGTTTCGGCGTGAGGCTGACGAGGGCGTCCTTGCCGCCCTTCCCGGCTCGTACCAGCAGGCGTTGCGCAGCGAGCTCGACGTCGTCCCAGCGCAACGCCAGCATCTCGCTCACGCGCAACCCGGCGTGCGCGCCGAGCAGCAGCAGGAGCCGGTCGTCGTCGTCGCGCGCGTGCGCGAGCAACTCGATTAGCTCGAACTCGGTATAGGCCTTGCCGGCCATGACGTCTTCGTCGCGCGTCGCGTGGCGGCCGCCGCGAACGTCTCGGAACGGATCGGCGTCGGTCGCGCCTGCCCAGCGCAGGGCCGCGTACAGGGCCCGCGCCGCCGCCACCCGCAACTCCACCGTGGCGGGTGCCAGGGGCCCACGCTTCGGTCGCCTGCCGCGCCGACCCTGCTCGACCTCGTCGGTGATCGCCGCCCGGTCGCCGCTCCGCAGGCGTTGCACGTAGAGCGCGCCGGCATCGCGTGCCGGGCGCAAGAGGTTGACGTCGTGCCACATCGTGATCAACTCGACGACGCCGCGGCGGTACGCGCGTTGGGTGTGCGCTGACGTTCCTACGCCGGCCTGACCGTGCAGGGTGAGGTGCGCTTCGGTCAGTGACCACAGCCGTTCGACGTCGCGCTCGCTCGCGGCCTGGACGGCATAGCGCCTGAGCGCCTCCTCGCTCCAGCGATGCAGCTGCCCGGTTCGTGCCAGGACGGTGTCGGCAGTCCGGGGTACGAGGCTCACGGAACTATCAAACCATCACGAGGCCCCCCATTGGCGTGAACGACGCCACGCGGTCGCCTGATCCCGCTCCGCGACGAAACGCCGTCCATGCTTCAAGACGGTGTGATATCGTCGTGCCATGAAGGAACCGGCGTCGGCCTACGACGAGGCCAAGCGTGCGGCGCGCGCCGCGCTGCGCTCGCGACTGCTGCAGGTTGCGGGTCAACGGCTCGAGACGGCGGGACTCGAAGGCCTCTCGATGCGACCCCTTGCCCGCGCCGCAGGGTGCTCGACGATGGTGTTCTACACGGAGTTCGGTTCGAAGGAGGGCCTGCTCGAGGCCTTGGCGGACGAACTCACGGCCCGCGTCCTGGAGAGCGTGGAGACCGTTGCGGACATCGACCTGGAGGTCCACCGGCAGGCCGTGGTCCGGGCCTTCCTCGACGCCGTCGAAGCCATGCCCGAGGGCTACCGGGTGATGGTTCGGGCGCCCCTCGATCTGGGCGCGGCGGAGACGGCGGAGCGTGATCGGCGGCAGCGCTTCGACCAGCGGCTCGTCGCCGCGCTGCGATCTGACGACGAGCGTGGCATCTCGGAGGCCATGGCGCGGGGCCTGGTCCTCGCCCTGCGAGGCGCGGCTGAACAGCTCGTCGCCGACCTTCGCAGCCGTGACGACATCGAGTCGGCGCTGCATGCGCTGGTGCGGGCGAGTGCACGGCAGGACCTCGGCTCGACGGCGCTATGACGTTCGTACATCGAAGTCCCCGGGGCGGGCGCTAGCATCGTCTCGACGATCCCGAACCGAGTCCCTCGTGACCGGCTCGGGGGGATGCCTCGGGGAGGCGAGTGCATGGACGCAACCGATTCGGTCAAACCCTTCGTGTCGACCCTCCTGGCGTCAGCGCCGCTGGACGTCCAGGGTCGCGACGTCGGCTACTGGGAGCTGGACGACGACGCCGAGGTCGCCGAAGCGCGCCTGCAGCGCGTGCTCGCTGGCCATCAGCGCGCCACCACGACGTTGGCGTGGATCCTCGAGGCCAAGGGCGAGCGCCCGCCAGGGCGCGGCGACCTGCGCCTGCTGCGCGACGCGGTGGGGCGGCCGCAGGCGGTCATCGAGGTGTTGGAGAGCCAGGTGGTGCCGTTCGAACACGTCGACGAGCACGTCGCCGCCGACGTGGGCGAGGGCGACCTCTCGCTGCACTACTGGCGCAGCACGTACGGCGCGGCGTTCGAGCGGCAGTGCCGCCGTCTCGGTTGGGGTGCCAGCGAGGTCATGCCCGTCGTCTGCCTCCGCTTCCGGCTCGTGTACCCGCGCTTGATGGGCGCCTGAGCGCAGGCCTTGCTCGCCACCGCTGCGGTTGCCACCTGGGGTGCCATGCGCAGCACCGCGGTCGCGTAGGCTGTCTCTCGACGCCGCCAGCGTGTGCGAGAGGAGAGCATGGTGCGCATGCCCCCAGCCTTCATGATCGAGACAAAGCGGACGCTGATCGTAGCGACGCCGACCGAGGCGCTCGAGCGCCGCGAGGACTTGGACGAGTTCGAGATCGACCTCGAGATCGACGGCGCCGTCGTCCCGGTGCACGTGCCACCGTCCTGGCCGGGTGACCGCCTCGAGGGGCTGCCCGATCTCCTCGAACTCCGACGCCAAGGCCTCCCCGAGCCGTGGAACGGCATCGTGGTGGATCGAGATGCGCTCGAGGCGGTGGGGCAGATCGGCTGTACCGGGCTACCCGACGCGTTCGGTGTGGTGGAGGTCCGCTACGCCACGGTGGAGGGACACCGCGGCCGCGGCGTCGCCACCGAAGCCGGCGGCGCCTTCGTCGATTGGCTCCTCGAGCACCCGGACGTGACCGCGGTCGTAGCGGAATGCCTGGTCACCAACGCCGCTTCGGTCCGGGTGTTGGAGAAGACGGGGTTCGAACTGGCCGAAGAGCGTGAGGACGAGGACGGTCGGCTCCTGCGCTGGGTCAAGCGTCGCACCGAACGCTGACGCCAAGCACCGGTCGCTCGGGTCGCGCGCGTATCTCGATCGGCAGGCGGGGTTGGCGCCTCGCCGCTCACTGCGATCTGGACAGCAGAGGGCATCGGCCCGCGTGCCGTACGGTGCACGCGTATGGCCGCGACTGGTCTCCACGCTCCCATCACCATGAGCTACGCACGCGCTCGCCTCTTCTTGGGCGCGAGTGCCGTAGGCACCATCGTCGTCATCGCCGTGCTGGCGATCGTGATCGACCTCCCGGGCCGAGCGTTGCCAAGCCAACCCGTAGGCTTCGCGCTGGAGCTGGCGTGGTTAGCCGCGATCGCAGCCGTGCACGGTGCGTTGATGGCGCCGTTCGACCTTTTCGGGGGTTGGTTGCTGCCGCGCGAGTACGGGCGCAGCCGCGAGCGCCTCGGAGCGTTCCTGTGGCGTTGGTGGCGTGGAGCGGGGCTGTTCGGCGTGGGTCTCGTTGCGAGTGCCGCCGTCATGCTCATCGCCTCGCGCTGGTTCGGTGCGCTTGGCACGCTCGGGGCGTTTCTCCTGTTGGCGCTCGTGCTGCTCGAGGTCCAGCCGCGCTTGGCAGCCCTTGTCGGAGCGGGTCGTCTCCTGCCCAGGACAGTGAAGGCAACCGAGGATACGTTCGGCGTCGATGGCGTCGTGCTCTCGGCCGTCGCTCGGCACGTCACCGGCGGCGCGTTCGGGATGCCGGGCCGCACGAGGTGGGTGACACCCCGGCACTGGCTCGACGCTGCTGACGGTGTCGCGCTGCCTGCTCAAGGGCTCCGCCGAGCCTGGATCGAGCATTCGGGGGCTCGTGACCGAGGTGTGCTCCTCGCCGTGGGATGGAACACGGCCGCGATCCTGGCAGGGCTCACGCTCTACGGCCCGCCGGCGACGGTGGCGGACGTGGGGCGCTTCGCGCTGATGATGACGCTGTGGTCGTTCGTCGGGCTGCTGGTGCTGCCCACGCCATCCCGGTGGGGCGTCTACAGGGCCGATCTGGCCGCGCTCGCAGCCGGCGCCGAGCGGGAGCGCTTGGCCGCCGGGCTGCATCAGCTCGAGCGAAACCAAGACGATGAACTCGAGCGTTCGAGCGGGGTCGAGACGGTCTTCCACCCCGTGCCGGCGGTGGCGCATCGGATCGCCGTGATGCGCGGCCAACGTGCGCCGGGCCCGGCATCACTGGCGGCGTGGCACGCAGCGCGGACGGCGCTCGTGCTCTCGTGGGCCGGGGCGGGGCTCTTGGGTCGAGCCGTCCATTGCAACGTGGGTCGGCCCGAGGTCTGGGTGCTCCTCCCAAGCGACTGAGGGCCACATGCGATCGCTCGCGCGGTGTTGACCGTTGACCATGCCCTCCAGCACGCGTGCCGTGTGCGCGCATTCGGGGCTCGAACCGGGCGTATCATGGTGGCCAGATGCTGCAGTTCTACGGCACGCAACCACCCGGTCCGCTGAACGCGCTGCGCTGCGGCGGGACGTGTCCGCACTGCGGCCAGCGCGCCAGTTTCACGCGCATGCAGGACGTGATCGAGAACCAGGCCAAGGCCGCCAAGGTGCGAGAGATCATGGTCGCCTACCATTGCGACGCGTGCCTCAAGCCGATCCCGATCTGGTACGACGTCGTCGATTGGGACCCGACCCGCGTCGACAGACCGAGGATCGCGCTCCCGGTTCGCGAGACGTTCGACGTCGAACACGTGCCCGCCGAGGTGACGCGCGAGATCGACGAGGCGCTCGCGTGCCTCTCGGTCGGTGCCCACCACGGCTTCGGGGCCATGGCGCGCCGTGTGGTGCAGGCCATCGTGCGCGACCTCGGCGACGACGGTCGTTCGCGCATCGAGGCCCAAGTGGGGGAGATGCTGGCTCTGAGCGGTG
>PXAU01000275.1 GCA_003567075.1 Trueperaceae bacterium | reverse complement strand
GGTGGGGCGATCCAGGCGTGCCCGTGGCCGTCAAGGCGTACGCCGCTACCCGGCCGCAGCGTGGAGCCGGTGACGGTGGGCACGACAGGGTCGCCGGCGTTCATGGTCGCCGAACGGGATGCTGCGGTTGCGCCGAGGTCCAGGGGGGCCCGCATCTCGGCTGCGGTGACGTGGCGCTGCGGGTGGCTGGCATCCTCTGCTTGTACCTGACGAGCGTCGGTCGGCACGTCGCCGGCGGTGCGCGCTCGTGAACGCCGCGAGGGCTCGTCGAGAGGCAGCAGGCGATCGCGCGGGCGCCTTCGTGGCGCCGCTCAGCGCGCGAGCCGGTAGCGGGCGCCCTCGGACGTGAGCTCCAGCTCGTCGCCATCGAGGCTGGCCGTAAAGGCGAAGGCCGTGGCGCCGACGGTGAAGCTCCCCTCGATGGTGCTCGCGTCGAGCGCGTTGGCGCCGACCGGATACGTCTCGCCGGCCACCCTGATCTGGCCCTCGTAAGCGCTCCCGCCGGTCGCCTCGAGGCGCAGTTCGAGGCCGTCGCCGACGAACGTACCGGCGAAGGGCGGAGGGGCGGCCAGCGGGTTCACCGGAGCGTCGGCATGCGCCGGTTGCGCCAGCGGGTTCACGGGCGCGTCGACCGGCGCCGGCGCAAGCGGGTTGCGCGCGTCGCTGGCGGGGTCGGTGGCCGGCGGTGGGTCGGGCGTCATGGCCGCCGGGTCGGTCGCCGGCGGCTCGCCCACGCCGGCAGACATGTCGCTGGCGAGCTCGATCGACTCGAGCGCGGCGTAGAAGCGCGGGCCGGCGTCGGCGTGACGCGCATCGTTGACGACGAAAGCGACCACGATGAGCGCCGCGTTGTCGTCGATCACCGCCAACGTGCCGGCGAAGCCTTCGCCAAGGTAATCGAGGACGGCGGCGCGGGCGCCTGCGATGGTCCCTTCGCCGTACTCCTGCGCTTGCGCACCGGGGACTTCGGGTCGGAACCCGTCCCACACCTCGGTCATGATCTCCTCGATGGTGGCGCTGGCGTAGCGGGCTCGATCCTCCGGCCCGAGCGGCTGCAGCGCGATCACGTAGATCTCGTCGCCGCTCGGAGCCGACGCCGTGGCGGAGACGGTACCGTCGGGCAGGACTTCCTCGATCACGTCCAAGACGCCCGGGAGGGTCATGCGAAAGCCGAAGGCCGGGTTCTCGTAGAGGGTTCCCTGCGCCGTGGCGAACGAGACGTACGCCAGCGCGAGCACGAGGCTCAGCACACCGGCGAAGGGCGGGCGGTGACGATGGGGCGATGGCATGGGTTCCTCCTCGGAAACGGCTGGCATCGTCGACCTGACGCTCGACGATGGCCGCGCAGGTCGTGAGCGACCCTACGGAGCGACCGCTTAGCCAGCGCTTAGCCGTGCCCGCGCGGTGACGCCATCGCCACCAGACCCTCTGCCAGGCGTTCCAACGGCTCGCGGAGCGCCAGGGCCGCGCGCCACGCGCTCGGGATGGCGCGCGTACCGTAGTGGGCACCGGCCAGCTGCCCGGTGACCGCCGCGGTCGTGTCGGCGTCGTCGCCCAGGTTCGCCGCCGCCAGCACCGCGCCGCGGTAGTCCTCCGTCGTCGAGAACGCCCAGAGCGCGGCCTCGAGCGACGCCACCACGTAGCCGCCACCGCGGATCTCGGGCGGCTGCTTGCGCAGGTAGGAGCCCGCGGCGACCTCGTCGATGCACGGATGCAGCGGCTCGGCCTCCCACAGCCCCGGCACCGGGGCGTAGCGGGGCGCCAGCAGCGTGTCCTTGGGCGCGCCGCATACGGCGCCGACCAGGAGCGCTCCCAGGTAGCGGCAGGCATCGACGCACTCGGGCAGGGCGTGCGTGGTGCGTGCGCTCTCGCCGCTGAGGTGCACCGCCTCCTGTGGGTCGTGCGCGAAGGCGACGGGGACGGGCGCCAGCCGCATGATGGAGCCGTTGCCGGCGCTGTGTGGGTCGGTGCCGCCCGAGGCCGGGTCGCCGCTGCGCTCGAACGCCTCGAGCGCCGTGCGCGTGGTGCCGCCGATGTCGAAGCAGGCGCCGGTCGAGCTCCAGTGCCCCTCGCGGTACCAACGCAGGTAGCGCCGCAGTTGGTCGGTAGGGTCGAAACGGCCCGTCACCACGAGGCTCTCGGCCAGGCAGGCGGCCATGGCGGTGTCGTCGGTCCAGGCGCCCGGCGGCAGGTCGAAGGGACCGCCGCCCACCATGTCCTCGAGCGGCTCGAAGCTACCGGGCGGCGCGAACTCGAGCGTGGTGCCGAGCGCGTCGCCGACGGCGAGGCCCAGGAAGGCGCCGCGCAGGCGGTCGGGGACGGGGGGAGCGAGGTGGTCCATGAGGCTGCTGGCCCATCGAGGTTCCGGGCCAAGACCCGGCATGGGCGTAGCCTCGGACCGTGGCCGTACCCGCATCCTACCGACGTCTGGGCACGCTTCCGTGACGGGAGCGGATCGAGCCCAGGGTGACGCGGCTGGGGTGACCTTCGACCCTGCCAGGCGACGTCGCCGGCAGGGTCCACTGAGGCTCGACGAGGAGGATCCATGAAGCCCGCGCCGGTCGACCCAGCGCTCGTGACGCTGCGCGAGATCACCGAGGACACGGTGGTGGCCATCATCAAGCTGCAGCTCG
>PXAU01000182.1 GCA_003567075.1 Trueperaceae bacterium | reverse complement strand
CATCAGCGGTCTCGGCGAACATTATCTGCAGCAAAAACAGTACGCAAACGCTGAAGAGTTATTCAGGCGGGCACTTGCGATTCAGGAAAAAGCCCTGGGCCGGAGCCACCCTGAAGCAAAGAGTGTCCGGGGAAAATTATCCGCTGTCTACAAGGAAACCAAACGAGCCGGAACGGCCAGGAAATCGGCGCGCGGCGATTCGCGCAAATAAATTATGCCGGCGAATTTTCGGATAAAGCATTAGCGCATAAAAGGAGGAGTGAATGGAATTTATACCATGCCTGGAGTGCGGTAATAAAGTAAAACGCGATGTCTTTTATCGTTTTTGCCCTGCCTGCGATGCCCCCTACGGCGTCATAGCCTGGCGCAAAGCAGGGGACAGGTATTTTGCACGGGGGCAATATAAACATGCCGAGAAATTTTACAGAACGGCCATGGACGTATTTATGAGCATACTGGGGCCGGAGCACCCGGAGGTGGGAGGTGTTTTGAAAAACCTGGCTGAAGTATGCCGTGTAACCGATAGAGTTCAGGAAGCCGGAGAATTAGAAGTTCGCGCTGACCGCATTTTATCCAAAGCTGACAATCGTAAATAAAGTTACAGAAGCAATAAGAGGAGGGTTGCCAGGGCATGAACATCAGGCCATGTTTTGAGTGCGGCGAAAAATACAGGCCTTACGTTTTGAGCGGCAGGGCATTATGCGCCATATGTAAAAAAGAAAGCACGGAATCGGAGCGGAAAAAAGCTGCGCATACATATTATGCCGAGGGTTACATCTGTTGTGAAGCGGGAGAATACGACGAAGCAATTAGAAATTATACCAAGGCGATAGAGATAGAATCAGAATTCGCAAATGCTTATTCTGCCCGCGGTTCTGCTTATAGCCGGAAAGGAGAATACGACCGGGCGATAACAGACTATAACAGGGCTATAGAGTTGGACCAAAATTTCGCGGAAGCATATCTGATGCGTGGAATTGTCTACGATCGAAAAAAAGAGCATGAAAAAGCTGTCAGTGATTTGAATTTCTACTTAAAGCTTCTACCCTTAAAAATGTTTTTTTCAAAACACGGCTCTGATATAAAGTTTCGAATCAGGGAATTAAAAAAGAAGACAGGGGGAATATGACAGGGCAATAGCAGATTATACCGAAGCAATACATACAGACCCTGATTTTGCACCGGCGTACTATAGACGCAGGATTGCTTTTAAGAAAAAAACAGATCGTAACAGGGACTTTGCAAATATTAAAAGCCTGGAGAATTTAAAAGAATGGGCAAAGCCTGTGATTAAAATAAGGTGCGGCAACTGCGGCAGAAGCTTGAAAGCTCCCGATGAAGCGGCAGGGCAGAGAGGAAGGTGTCCCGGATGCGGAAAAGTGCTCAAGGTCATAAAGCGCCTGCCTGAACAAGAGGACATTAACAATAATGAAAAGAGAAATTAAATCTTATAAAGCAATTACGGGACATCTCACACACGAAAAAACGACGCTGCCTTTTATCGGGGTGCTGGGGATAGCTCCGGGAAATGCTCATTCCTATAATAACCGCGGGTTTTCTTATGCGTTAATAGGAAAACATGAGAAAGCTGTAGAGGATTATACAATGGCGATAACGCTGGCCCCTGAATACGCCGACGCCTATCTTAACCGAGGGCTTTCTTATATGAAAATGGGAGAATACGACAGGGCAATCATAGATTACACCGAGGCGATAGAACTTAATCCTGCATGTTCTGCTTCCTATCTTAAGCGTGCTCTTTCTTATGAAAAAACGGGGAAGCATTTAAAAGCGGCAAAAGATTTTGAAAAATTCCAGCAGCTTGAAGAACTTAAAAATGATGAGGGCATCCCGTGATCCGGATCGATTGCTATGATTCCGGAAGATATGCCCCGGCTGTGGAAAAGGCGTGAGAGATAATCATAGTTTTCTTCCAACAGGCGTGGAAAGGTGAAAACAATGTACAGTAGAGGGGAGGTTTGGAGAGTAAATAAAGCAGAAAAAGCTTTTAAAGAAAATATTATCAAAGAGTATAAACCGGCATTAATAAGCTACGCCTGGATTCTCGTTTTGGGCGGCATCCTGCTTTTTGCCCGGGGGCTGGGGATATTATTTATAGCAGGCGCGATCATGCACAGAAACAGCATCAAATATACAATCACAGACAGGCGAATTAAAGCAAAGACGGGCTTCGGGGGAGGCAATACCGCTGAAATTGGACTTCCTCATATAGATAATATATCCTTAAGGCAAAATTTCGCGGCCAGAATATGCGGTTATGGAGACCTGCTTGTTGGAGCTGCGGGCAGAACTGAATACAAGGTTATCATTAAAAATATCAGGCATCCCCGGAAAATCATGATGTTGATTGATAACCTGCGAACCGGGTCGAGCGGCAACATTGCTCACATCTTTTATACCAGGGATGAGAAACCGGGCAAATACCAGGAATGCGGGCGGGAAGATACTGCTGATTGGAGGGTGGCGGGAGTTCTGATTATCCTTGGAATAATAGCGTTCGCCCTTTTTTTGAGCTCTTTGATACTTTTATTACCATGGTGAAATTCCCGTATAATTACAGCTTTTTTGAAAGGAGAAGGAACTGAGAAAGCTAAAAGCCCTGGGAGAAATGCTG
>PXAU01000288.1 GCA_003567075.1 Trueperaceae bacterium | reverse complement strand
GCTCCGGCGCCGGCGACGCCTCCACCGCGTGGATGTAGTGGTGGTTCGCGCCCGGGTGGTAGGGATCGCGTTCGAGGACCGACTCCAGCGCCGCCACCAGCTCCACCGTCTCCTCGCGCGGCTCGCCGTACACATCCCAGTAATTCCATGGGATCAGGTTCATGAGCGCCTCGGCGAACAACGTGGCGGCATCGAGGTCGTCCGGGTACGCGGCTACGACCTCGCGCATCGCGTCGGCGTAGGCCAGATCGAGGTGCGAGCGGTCCTCGAGCGCCTCGGGCCCGTAGCGCTCGGCGAGGGCCTCGATGTAGGCGCGCTCCCACGCGCTCGCGTCAGCGGCAAGCTCGAGCGCGCGCTGGCTGGCGCCAACGGCCACGGGTACGGCCTCGGGCATCATGGGCGCGTTGATGTGCGGCCCTAGCGCCAACGCCAGGCCCCAATGGCACATCGCGCACGACTCGTCGTGCTCGATCGCAGCTTCGAACGACCGCGCGGCCTCGAAGTGGTCGAAGCCGTAGACGAACATGAGCCCTTGATCGAAGTAGCGCTGGGCCAGGTCAGAACTCGTGGTGATCTGAAGCGTGTGGTCGCCGAGACCGTCGAAGAGGGGGACGGCGCCGGAAGCCCCGTTGCTGTCGAGCTCGGTGTGGGCATGTTGGGCGAAGGCGAGGCCGACGAGGCAACTCGCGAGGATCCAGCCGCTGGCATGCAGGTATCGCATGGTGTGCTCCTTGCCGTGCAGATGGGCACGACCGGTGCCGGTCGTGCCAGCGTCGTGGTTCGTGTGGTGTCCGTTTCGGCCCTGCAGGTGGCATCACCGCCCTTCGGCCAGCCCTACCGGGCTGGCGCGTGGTCTTGGTGGCACAGCCTGCTGCGAGGGGCCCTACCGAGGCCCTACCACGTGCGCTTCGCCCACCGCCGTAGGCTGCGAAGGGCGCGATGACGCTACGCTGAACGCGGCGCGGTGCGGTGCCCCGCCTCGGCACCGTCTTCGGCTGATGCCGCCGATCACCGGTACGTCGATGCGGAGTTGCCGCCGATCACCGGTACGTCGATGCGGAGGCGCCGCCGAACCGAAGGACGTCGACATGCCGCCTGCCGATCAGCCCCCACACCGAACGCACCGTGCGACCGCCCCCACCGTGGCGCTCGCGGATCGCGCCGACCTCGCCGGCCTCGCCAACGTCATCTACTGGGGCTACGCCCGCCAGGGCCGCCGCGACGTGCGGGTGCGCTCGTTCCTCGAGGCCGTCACGTCGGCGCACCTCGACCGGGCACGCGAGGCGTTCGCAAGCGTGCACGGCCCAGGCCTACGAGACTTGAAGCGGATCGGCCTGCCACGCTTCACGCAGGTCACGTTCCTCAGCAAGCTCCGCATGTTCCTCGATCCGGTGTGCTTCGCGGCCCTCGACCTCAAGCTCGCGAAGCTCCGCTTCGAGCAACCCAGCACGCTGCTGCACGACCTGAAGGTCCAGCCCACCAGCATCCCCGTGACGGCGCACAACGAGGCCGTGTACGCCGCGTGGTGCGCCGCCTGCCAGGCCCTCGCGACCGCGCTCGGGCGCGAGCGCGGCTGGCGCGCAGCGGACGTCGAGCGCGGCTGGCGCGCAGCGGACGTCGAGCGCGGCGTCTTCCACCTCGTCGACACCGGGCAGGCTGCTTCCGCCGCTCGCCTGCTGGCGCGAACGGCCGCCAGCGTGGCCGGTCGAGGCGATCGTCAGCTCGGCGGCTCAGCCGCTATCGGTCGGGCGCCGTCGCACTGACGCCGCCGTCGCACTGACGCCGGCAGGCCGATCTCAAAGCAGCCGGGCCTCCAGCGCCACCGCCACCACGCGTTCGAGCGATGCGCGCTCGTCCTCAGACACGCCCTCGCCCCCAGGCTCGCCCTCGCCAGCAACGGCGCGCCCGCGCCCAGACGCGCCCTCGCCAGCAACGGCGCGCTCGCAACGGACAGCGTGCTCCAGGGCCTCGACCACCGGATCCGGGAGCCGCTGTTGCTGCGGCTCCAGCATCGCCAACGCGCACCCCGTCGCGTCGGCTGGCTGCGCCTGCGCCAGCTTCGCCGCCAGCAGCGGCAGGAGCGCGACCCATTGCATTGGGTACGGTTGGCCCTCCTGCCAGCGTTCGCGGGCCGCGTTCGCTTCGCGGACGCAATCAGCGAGGTGGCCGCGCCTCCACGCCAGCCACGCGCGTTGGCCGTGGGCGGCGCCGACGTACTCGGGCATGCCGAGTTCGGTCGCCGCCTCGAGGGCCTGCCGCGCGTACGAGGTGGTGGCCGCGTCGTGGCGGCGCTTCCTGTGGAGGATGCCGAGATACGTGAGGCAGCGCGTGCGCAGGGGGGCGTCGCCGATCATCTCGCTCGCCCGCAGCGCCTCCTCCAATCGCACCTGCGCCTCGCCAAGCTCGTCGCGCCAGACCAGGGCGAAGCCGAGGCAGAAGGCACACCACGCGACCTGCGTGGACAGGTCCGCCGCGCGGCTCGCCTCGAGCGCCGCCCGGGCGTACGACAACGCCTCGTCCGACACCCTGCCTCGGCCCTTCGCGATGAGCATGAGCGCGCGGCTGTTGTAGAAGGCAGCGCGCTGCCGGTTGGTGCCGTGACGCTCCACCGCTCGTTCGATGCGCGCCAGCGCGT
>PXAU01000119.1 GCA_003567075.1 Trueperaceae bacterium | reverse complement strand
GGGCGGAGGGTACGCATCCAGCCGCCGAGCGAACGGAACGGGAGCGCGCCGGCGTTCACCTGGTCGACGGTGCCCACCAGGTCGAGGTCGAGCGCCGGGCAGTGGAAGGCCCAACTGCCGGTGGAGCCGGTGTGGCCGATCACGGTCGGCGGACGCGAGGCGGGTGCCAGCCAGCGCGGGAGCTGGAAGCGCATGACCCCGTGGGCGTACTCGATGGGCCAGCCCGGGCGACGCAGCGCCGCTGGATCGAAGCCTTGACGGAAGCGCCGGAAGGGCGTCGCCATGCGCGCAAAGGTCGTCTCGCCGCCCTCGAAGGGCCGCCCCTCGATCAGCCCGCGAACCAGTGTCAGCTGATCGTCGAGCGTGCTGAACATGCCGTTCGTCGACTGCAATGTCACCGGGACGTCGAGCGATGCACGGCCGGACCAGAGCGCCGCCGCCTGCGCCACCCGTTCGGTCTCGGGCGCGCCGCGCGACACCACGAAGGTCGCCTGCAAGCCGAGCGGCTCGAACACCAGCGACCTGTACACCTCGGCCACGGGGCGCCCTCGGACCGCCTCGAGGACCGCCTTGAGGAGCAGGTAGTTGGTGTCGGAGTACTGGGCGCGGGCCTTGGGATCGTACGCGTCCTGCGGCAGGAAGTGGGGGCGCAACCGGGAACGCACCCGCTCGAGCGCCGCCTCCGGCGTCCAGCCTAGGTCGCCCTGCGCCAGCGTCTCCTCGATCAGGCTCTGGCCGCCCTTGGGGCGGTCCTCGAGGTAGTCCGCCAGGCCTGACGTGTGCGACAGCAGGTGCCGGAGCGTCAGGTCGCCACTGCGGTCGACGCTGCCCTGCACGTGGAGGCCCGAGACCGCATCGGCTGGCAGGTACGCCAGCAAGCGCGCATCCAGGTCCAGCACGCCCCGCTCGGCGAGGATGAACGAGGCCGCGGACGTCACCAGCTTGTCGATGCTCGCTACGAAGTACGGCGTGTCGGCGGTCATCGCGGGCCCGCCCGGCCGCGCCTCACCGAGCGCGCCTCGCCACTCGAGCGAGCCGTCGCCGCTTCGCACAGCGAAGGCGGCGTGGGTGACGTCGGGGCGAGCGACGAGGCGGGCGACCAGCGCATCGAGCGCGGCCGCGACGGGGTGATCCGTGACGCCGTTCGTGCTCATGCGGCGACGATACGTCGGCCGCTCATGCGCGCACAGCCCGCAAACCGGCATCGAGCATGGCCGCGCTGTTGGCACGCCGTACGGGCACGCCGTACCGGCACGCCGTACCGGCACGCCGCATCTGCCGAAGGTCACGTAGCGCGCGTCGGTGAACCCACGGACCGGCCGCAGGACGGGGGACGCTACGCTGATGGGCGTGCCGGGCCAACCTGGAACCCCTCCAGCAGCCGCGGCCGCCGTGATCACGCGCGGCCTCGGCAAGCGCTACGGCGACGTCACCGCCCTCGCCGACCTCGACCTGGTCGTCCCCGAGCGCTCCGTCGTCGGCTTCCTCGGGCCCAACGGCGCCGGCAAGACCACCGCCATGAAGCTGCTCGTTGGCCTCGCCCGCCCCAGCAGCGGCAGCGCCCAGGTGGTCGGGCTCGACGTACGTACGCAGAGCGCCGAGGTCCGCTCGCGCATCGGTTACCTGGCGCAGGAGCCGCGCTTCTACGAGCACCTCAGCGCCCGCGAGACGCTCCGTTTCGTGGCGCGCTTCTTCTACACCGGGCCCGAGGCGGCCGTGGAGCGACGCATCGACACGCTGCTCGCGCTCGTGGGGCTGCAGGGCAAGGCCGACAGGCCCATCCGCGGCTTCTCGGGCGGCGAACGCCAGCGCTTGGGGATCGCCCAGGCGAGCGTCAACGAGCCCGATCTGCTGCTGATGGACGAGCCGGCCGCCTCGCTCGATCCGGCCGGGCGACAGGCGGTCCTGGAGATCATCGGCCGCTTGCGCGAGCGCACCACCGTGTTCTTCTCCACCCACATCCTCGACGACGTGCAGCGGGTGGCGGACCGAGTCGCGATCTTGGACCGGGGCCACCTCGTGGCGTACGACGAGACGCCGGCGCTGCTCGCCGGCGACGGCGCCAGCACCTTCGAGCTGGCGCTGCGCGGGCCGCTGGCGGCCGTCGAGGCGGCATTGGTGGCGGAGCCCTGGGTCGAGGCCGTCGAGCGCGGCGGCGACGCGGGCATGCCAGCGACCGACGTTGGTTCCAGCCGGGACGAGCGCGGCGGCGCAGCGGACGGTGCCCTCGAGGGCACCCTGTACGTGCGAGCACACGACGTGGCCGCGGCCGAGGCGCGGCTGTTGCCCGTGGCGCTGGGCGTGCCCGGCACCATCGTGACGCGCTACCAACGTCGCAGCTTCGAGCTCGAGGAGGTCTTCCTGCGCCTCGTCGACGGCGCCCGCGAGCAGCGGAAGGCGGCTCGGGGTGACCATGTGAGCGACGCCACCGACGCGGATCGCGACGCCGGGACCGCATCCCGAGCGCGTCGAGGCGCCGCATGACGCCCGCTCCACCCGACCCGAGCGCGACCGTGACGCTGCAGAGCGTGCGGCAGCACGGCCCGCTGCGGGGCTTCCGACCGCTCCTGCGCAAGGAACTGGCGACATGGACCCGCACCCGCAGCGGTTGGCTGCAGCTGTTGGTGTGGCTGGCGGT
>PXAU01000397.1 GCA_003567075.1 Trueperaceae bacterium | reverse complement strand
GGCCGGCCATCAATGCGTGCAGTGTCTGCTTGAGGTTGCTCCAGGTGTCGTTCGTCTCGTTCTCGATGACGCTAATCACCAGCAGCGCCAGCCAGCACAGCAGCACGTGTGCTTTGATGCGTTCGCGGTTGCGGTGCTATACGGGCCTGACGTCGACGGTGTGCTTGGGGTCGCGCCTCACGCACTCGATCTCGTGCAGCTGCTTGTACCCCAGAGCGACGTCCTTGGCACTCAGGTGATCGTCGCTGGCGCTGATCATGTACTTGCCGCACAAGTGCGCTTCGCGCTTGATCCTTGCCGTGTCCGGGACCAGCGTGCCGGCCCTGGTCTGGCGGACGTACCTGCCGAAGGCGGGGTGCACAGAGCGTACAGTGAACCGCCTTCCATGAGTCGGCTGAGGTCCGCTTCGTGGTCGACACCGTTTCCGGCACCAGTGCGGTCGTGCAGCGGCCGCATCAGCTTCACGCGGTTCACGGAGACCTCAAGCGGACGCGCGGCCAGACGAGCCCCGAGCCACATGGGCCGGCGCGGCCCGGTCAGGCCAGTCCCTCATCGCCTCGCCGCAGCGCAAGGAGCCCGCGGACCGCCTGAGCGAGCTTCGGCAGATCTCGATGCACGACCGTCCAAACCAGCTCGATGTCGACGCCCACCACGTAGGTTCGCGCAGGCTCGATGCTCTCGAGGACGTGGGTCAGGTACAGCGACGGCTCGCGGTCCTTCACAGGATCCTGATTTCGTCCCGGAGGACACGGTCGCGGAGCTGGGGGTGGAGCGCCTGGTACGTCGTCGCCTCGACCTTCAGTCCCAACTCGTCGCTCAGATCCTGCTCCAGCCCGATCAGGTCCAGAAGCGACGCACCTGGGGGGAGCTCGACGAGGAGATTCAGGTCGCTCCCCGCATCAGCCTCGCCCCGCGCGTACGAGCCGAACAGACCTGCGCGCCGCGCGCCATACCGGCGCCGCACAGGGAGGACCCGCTCGACGAGCGACGGCACGGTGGCGACCATGCCATCAGGATACGTGTCGGGACCCGATCGCGATGCGTCCACCCTCGCACCCAGCCCGCTGACTCGGGGTGCCGGCGGCCATCGCCCAGGAGGTGGTCCGCGAGCTTGCGCTCGGGCGCGTCGTGCCGATCGACGCCAGCCTGGTCGAAGAGGCGATTGCGCTCTCCCGTCGCCACCGCCTCTCCTTGTGGGACGCAGAGATCGTGGTGGCGGCCCAGCGCAGCGGCTGCCGCGAACGCCTCACCGAGGAACTCGCCCACGGCCAGGCGTTCGGCGCCGTGGCGGTGCGCGACCCGTTCGCCTGAACCCACGCCCTACCGCCACGCCGCCTCCATCAGGTCGAAGCCCTGCTGCCAACCCGCCTCGCTGGCCGACGGCTCCCCGGGCGCAAGCTCGCGCAGCTCGCTCGCGATGTCGACCCCCGACTGCTCGAACACGACGACGCAGCCGGCGCCCTCCGGCGCGATCTCGACCGAGATCGTGTCGCGGTTCGGCGAGAACTGCGGCATGCCGAAGGTGTAGCGGAGCCAAGTTGGTGGCTCGACCTCCAGGTACTCGCCCTCGGCCACGAAGGTCTGGTCGCCTTCCCGCCGCTCGATCGTCCAGCGGCCGCCGACCCGCAGGTCGATGTCGAAGGTCGTCTGCTCCGTCCACCACACGCGCATCGCCTCGGGCACCGTGAGCGCGTCGAACACCACCTGCGGCGCCACGTCGAACCGGCGCACGATGCGCAAGGCCTCGGGCGCGCCATCCGCCGCCGCGTCCACCCACCGCGAACCGAACCGCTCGAGGTACGCGGCCTCGATCGGCTCGAACGCCGCGAAGAACGGCTGCGGCACGCGGCCGTCCAGCCGATCCTCGAGGATCGCCAGGTGCGTGTGCCAGCCGCCGGCGACGTTCGCCCACACGGCCGGGTCGTCACCCAGGCGGCGGTGCGTGACGGTGAGGCGCACGCCGTCACCCGCGGCCTCGAGCTCGAAGGTCACCTCGGACCAGCGGTCGCCGCCCTCGCCCCAGGTGAACGCGAGCCGACGCGGCGGATCGCACGCGGTCACGGTCCCCGCCACGGAGCTGCCCTCGGCGTTCGCGGTGAACCGCTCCGGCGTCGGCGCCGCGATGGGCGAGAGGTCGCCGTGCCGGAAGCGCAGCTCGACTCGGCCGCCCACGCGCAGCTCCATCTCGCCCCCCGCCAGCCAGCGAGCGCGCTTCTCCGGCTCCGTCAGATACGCCCACACCCGCTCGATCGGGCCGGGAAGCAGACGCTCGAAACGCACCACACCCGGCGCCAGCAGAGCCCTGAAGTCCGCCACGTCAACCCTCGGCGTCGAACCCGAGCCGCAACGACAGCTGCCACGAGACGCCGAAGCGGTCGCTCAGCCAGGCGTACTTCGCCGAGAAGCCGTACTCCGTGGAGAGCGGCATCATCACGAACCCACCCTCGCTCAGGCCCGCGAACAACCGATCGATCTCCTCCTCGCTCTCGCACGAGACGAACAGTGACAGCGACGGCGTGAAGTCGAACGCGTGCACCGGCGGGCTGTCGAAGGCGATCAACACCTGATCGCCGATGCGCAACCTCGCGTGCATGACCGTGCCCTCGGCACCCGGTCCCTCGGGGCCGTACCGCTCGAACACCTCGAACGCCGCCTCGTCGAAGAGGCTCGCGTAGAACTGCAGCGCCTCCTCGGCGCGCCCCGTGAACATGAGGAACGGCGTGACCTTGCTCAGCGTGATGCTCGACATCCTCTTCTCCCTTCAGGACGGGTCGTCGGCGCGCCGCAACTCCGCCTCGAGGGCGTCCAACCGCTCCTCCCAGAAGCGCTGGTAACGCGCCAGCCAGCGGTAGGCGTCTTCGATGGGCTCCGGCGCGAGTCGGCACACGTGCGTGCGCCCCTCTCGCCTGCGCTCCACGAGGCCGGCGCGCTCGAGCACCTTCACGTGCTTCGACGCGGCCGCGAACGAGATGGCGAACGGCTCGCCCAACTGCCCCACGGTGCGCTCGCGCGCCGCGAGGTCGGCGAGCATCGCCCGGCGCGTGGGGTGGCCCAGCGCCTGGAAGACCTCGTCGAGACGATGTTCAACCATATGGTTGAACATAGGGTGCGGGGGCTTCGCGCGTCAAGCGTCTGCGAACGCGAGGGGGCGGCGAACTCGGCCCGACCTCCTCGAGTCAGTCCATCGGTACGACGGCGACGGCGTCGATCTCGACCAGGGAGTCGGGGTGTGCCCAGGCCGCGACGAGGACGCCCGTGATGACGGGCGGGTTCGGGCGACGCCCCCAGACCCTCTGAAACGCAGCGAACCCTGCATGAGCCGACTGCCCGGCCACGATGTAGACATTCCACTTGATGACGTCGTGTAGCTCCGCTCCCCCTGCCTTCAGGGCCGTCTCCAAGTTCCTCAGGGCCACTTCCGTCTGCGCGCCGATGTCGCCCTCGCCGACGATGTTCCCACTGCGATCCACCGCGTTCTGCCCCCCGACGTAGATCGTCGCCACGTTGGGCGCAACCCGCACCGCCTGCGTGAACGCCGGGTTCTTGTGCAACCCATCCGGGTTCAGGTGCTCGACCGCGTTCGACATACGCATCTTCTTCATCGCCAAGTCCATCGCGCGCGCAGGGTCCGCCGAACGTCCCGACTCAGCCGAGGCGGCTCGCGACTTCACGGGCCGCGGTCGGCTGCAAGCCGAGGTTCGCCGGCGTTCCGGATGCCATGGAGCGGCTCAGTGCAACCACGTGGTACCACGCCTGAGCCCGGTGCATCATTCGGCCGCCTCGTCGCCCCGCAACCGCAGAATGCCGGCCCGACTGGTCTCGAACCCCACGGAGGCGTAGAACGGCTCGAGATCGGGGACATAGTCGACATGAAGCCACTCGGCCCCGCGCAACGAGGCCGCCCGGGCCGCGGCCTTGACCAGCGCGGTACCGACTCCCCGTCGACGATGGCTGGGAAGCACCGTGGGATCGAGCAGGAAGGCATGCACCCCACCATCCCACGCCACGTTGACGAAGCCGACCAGCTTCTCGTGGTCGTACGCGGCGAGATAGGTCAGGCTGTGGGCCAGTACCGCACCGAACGGCCGTCGCTCGTGACGGTCCCACGATGACGAGAACAACGTGTTCAGCGCGTCGTCGGTCAGGGTTGGGCGTTCGACGATTCTCGCGTTGGTCATCCCGCTCGTGTCCGGCCGACGTTCGAGCCGAGCAGCGCTTCACCGCGTGGCGACAAGCGGTAACCGGTCCCCAGGCTCTCGGTGAGCCCGAGGTTCTTCAACTTCCTGACGTTGCGCTTGAACCGCTCCTTCTCCTGACCGACGAGGCCACAGAGATCCCCGGCGCGAACCCCCGGATGAGCGCTCAGGGCCTCCAAGGTTCGAAGGGTCCACGCCCCATCCGAAGATCGTGCATCTAACCGACGTAGTCGACGCCACAGGTCATGGAACTCGCCGTCCGTGGTGGCCAGGGTCGCTCGCAGCGCGACGCGTGGATCGGCACGCAACGGTCCAAGCCCGATCCGATAGACCTCACCCTCGCGCCGACGCTGCAGTTCTTCGACCAACTCCTCTCGAGACCCATAGCCGGCGTGACGAGCCTCCGCAGCAGAGATGGTGTCAATGTCCACCTGCTCGACCGACGTGATACCGAGCTGCCCGACAGGGGTCAGCAACGTGCCGCCCCCTCGCACGGACGGCCGTCGCCAGCGCCGGAAGGCAAGCGTCACGGCGCCCGTGCGAATGCCCTCGAGGAACTCCTTCCGAACCAGCATCCGTTCACCCCCGCTTCGGCCACGGAACGACATCGCTCGGTGGCTGGCCGATGGCCAGTCCACCGCAGTGGACGTTCGGCTGACCTACCTCGAACCGACCAGCTCCGATGCGCTCGCCTCAGGCTCAACACAGACCCAGAGAACCAAGGAGATCTCGTCGTCGCGTACCTGCCGCTGCTCGAGAACCTCGAACCCAGCACGGGCCAGCATCTCAGTCATCTCGCGGCGAGCCTTCCCTTCCCCAGGGGCGTGTCCATCCTTGACGATCGCGAACCTGCCTCCCTTCCGTAGGACTCTGTGCACCTCGCGGAAGCCGACCTGGGTGTCTTGCCAATGGTCGAGAGAGTCGAAGGCCAGCACAACAGGGGTACGGGATCGACACCGATGAGACGGCCCTGCGTCACTCTCGGAGCGGCATGGCGAAGGGCCGCTCCCGTGCCGCAACCGATGTCCAGGACAACCGCGTCCATCGGGAGTCCCAACGCATCGATCGCCAGCCGATTGGTGGGGTACTCGCCGTAGTTGTCCGCGTACCATTCGGCAATCTCGGCGTTCCACTCGGTCATGCTCGATCCCCCTGCCTGGTCAGGCTACCGTTCAAAGCAACGCGCACACGAGGGCAGTTGGCGCAAGCCCGGTGTGTGACGATGGTCGATATGGCACGCACCGGGCGTACGACGCCCGCAGTAGCGTGTAGCGTTGACCGATGGCTTAGGCGGCGCTCGCCGGCGCCGCGTGAAGCTTGAGGCCCAGTGCGTTGACAACCTTCATGACCGTAGCGAACTCGGGATTGCCTGAGGGCGACAGGGCCTTGTAGAGGCTTTCCCGGCCAAGGCCCGTATCCCGCGCGAGCTGCGTCATACCCTTGGCGCGCGCGATGTCGCCGAGTGCAGCGGCGACAAGCGCAGGATCGCCTTCCTCGAGCGCCGCCTCCAGGTACGCAGCCATGTCCTCCTCCGACTCGAGATGTCGAGCCGGGTCCCAGGGCAGGGTCTTGGTCTTGGGCATCTCAGTGATCCTCCAGATTGCGCGCAAGCCGCTTTGCCTTCCTGATGTCCTTCTCCTGCGTGGACTTGTCACCACCAGCAAGAAGAACGATCAGTACGGAGCCACGCTGGACGAAGTAGACGCGATAGCCCGGACCATGGTGGATTCGGAGCTCGCTCACGCCTTCTCCGACCGACTTGACGTCGCCAGGGTTACCGAGCGACAGGCGTCGCACTCGGATGTCGATGCGAACCTTGGCCAGGCGGTCACGCAGGGATGTGAACCAGTCCGCGTACTCGGCGGTTTGGCGGACTTCGATCACCGCACGAGTGTATCATATGGGATACGGCTCCGGTTGTGCTGCGTTCCGCTCTTCGCTGCCAACCAGAGGATCCGCGGACCCGACGCACAAAGACCACCTCAGGGTCCCCACGAGCACGGCCGCCACGGATCCCCATTTCCCTTGACGCCGATATCCCCGCCTCACAACATGTGGGCGAGAGCGGTTGCCGAGACCGATGGAGGCACGGTGGCCCCCAGGGACACGCTGACGAACGCCGAGGTCGCCCTGCTCGGCCTGCTGGGCGAGGCGCCGAAGCACGCTTGGCAGATCGAACGCGACGTCGAGCACCGCTCCATGCGAACCTGGACGGAGCTCTCGCAGTCGACGATCTACCGGCAGCTCAACGCGCTCGAGCGAGCCGGCTACGTCGAATCGACGACCGACGTGGTCGACGGCCGCGCGCGCAAGGTCGACACGCTCACGGCCGCCGGCCGGGCCGCCGTGCGCGACCGCCTGATGGCCATCCTCAGCGCGCCCGAGTCGCCGACCTGGAGCGTCGACCTGGCGACGTACAACCTCGGCCTCGTCCCCACGGCCGACGCCCTCGAAGCCCTGGCCCGCTACCGCGAGCGGCTGCGCGAGGCAATCGAAGGTTGGCAGGCCACCGAGGACTACATGGAAGCGAGCGCCTGCCCCACCCATCGACTGGCCGTCGTGCGGCGCCCGCGGTACCTGCTGGCGGCCGAGATCCGCTGGGTGGACGACTTCATCGCCGCGTTGGTGGCCCGTTGACCATGCACGATCACATCGAGGTCGTCCGCGCCCGCGTCCACAACCTGAAGAACCTCACCCTCAGGATCCCGCGCGATCAGCTGGTGGTGTTCACCGGCGTGTCGGGATCGGGGAAGTCGTCCCTCGTGTTCGACACGCTGCACACCGAGGCGCAGCGCCAGCTCGTCGAGACGTTCAGCTCGTTCGCGCGCCGCCGGCTGCCCAAGCTCTCCCGACCGGACGTCGACGAGGTGACCAACCTGTCAACGTCGATCGTCATCGACCAGAAGCGGCTGGGCCGCACCCTGCGCTCCACCGTCGGCACCGCGACCGAGGTCTACACCTACATGCAGATGCTCTACGCGCGCTGCGGCACCATGCCCGGCATCCCGTCGTTCCTGCTCGGGTTCAACCACCCCGAGGGCATGTGCCAAGCATGCGCCGGGCTCGGCAAGCGCATCCGGGTCAACCTCGACATGCTCATCGACCCGGACCTCACGCTGATGCAAGGCACGATCACGCATCCCGCCTGGCGCGTCGGGGCGTGGAAGTAGCCCGCGGTCTCGATCGCGCCCACATCGATAAGGCCGAGGACGAGCTGCCCGAGTCCGAGCGCGACACCTACCGCCGCTACTTCACGTACGCCGCGTGCGACGCCTGCGGTGGCCTGCGGCTCAACCCGCGCGCCCTGTCGGTCGCTGCCCTCGCCACACCTTGACCTGCCCCTCGGAGACACCTGTACGGTCGAGACGGACGCACGGCATGACGAGAGGATGGTGCACACCATGCGCATCGGAGACGCCGCCGCCACGACCGGCCTCACCAAGAAGGCGATCAAGTTCTACGAAGCCGAAGGGCTCGTGACGCCGCGGACCGACCGCCAGAGCGGCTACCGCGAGTACGACGACGACCACATCGCGCGCCTCGAACTCATCCACACCTTGCGGCTGCTCGACGTGCCCGTCGCCGAGATCCGCGAGGTCCTCGCCGGCGACACGGCGATCGCCGAGGCGCTGCAGCGTTCCCTCGACCGCACCACGGGCCGGATCGAACGGCTCGAGGAGGGCCGCCTCATCCTCCGCTCGCTCCTCGAACGTCCACCCGCCGCGCCAGCCGACGTGCGCGACGAGGTGCGGCGCCTGCGCCGCAGCGTCGAGCGGTCGCGGGAAGAGCGCGGCCTGCATCTCGCCGACACCCTGAAGCGCATCTTCCCCGGCTCCTTCGGGCGCTTCATGGTCCTGCTGCACGCCCCGTTCTTCGACATCGAACTCGACACCGAGGCGCAGAAGGCACGCTGGCTGCGCTTCGTGGCCTACCTCGACGACCTGCAGGAGCCGCCAGCCGATCACTCCTTCTTCCAGCTCGCGCACGTCGAGGACGAGGCCACCGTCGAGGCGTTCCTCGAGGGGCAGCGCGACCACGTCCAGAGCCTGCTCGCCGAGGACGCCGAGGCGATCGCGTCGCTGCGCGAGGCGATCACGGGCTTCCTCCGCGGCCTCGCGGACGACCCGGAGGCCCGGCAGCGCTACGACGAACGACTCACCGCCAGCCAGGACCTGTGGGCGACCATCGGCGGCGGGGACGACGACGCCTTCAACGAGCACCTCGCCGCGCTCAACGACGACTACCGGCGCTACCTCGCCATCGGCGCGCGCGTCCGCGAGGAGGCGGAACGCGAGGTCGGCATCCGACTCGAGGAGGCATCGGCGAGGCGCGCCTGACGGCGCGGCATCCGGAGCGAGACCCTGGACGTGGACGGCCGCCGGGTCCACCTGCTCCGGGCCGACCCCAGCCAGGACGCCCCTCCTGACGCCCCCACCCAACTGCTGCTGCACGGCATGGCCGGCAGCGGCACAGCATGGCTCGACGTGATCCCATCGCTCGTGCCGCTGGGCCCCGTGGTCGCGCCCGACCTGCCAGGCTCGATCTTCGGGGAGACCACGACCCATCGCACGTACGAGGCGACGCTCGAACCCAGCGTCGCCTTCCTGGACCGCCTCACCGCCGCCCTCGGCGTGGAAAGCGTCGCGCTGCACGGCATGTCCACGGGCGGCATGGCCGGGCTGCGCTTCGCCGCCGAGCATCCCGGACGCACGCACCGCCTGATCATCGCCAACTCGCTGCTGCCCACGCCCATGCGCCGCCTGGAGCGGCTCGGCTGGCAGACCCTCGGGCGCCTCGCGGCAACGGCCGGGCCAGCCGTGGCGCGCGCCCTGATACGCCTGTGGGGCCGACGGCTGGTTGAACGGCGAGGCCGTGCTCGTAGATGGTGCGGCACGGCTTGCGGCGACCGTGCTCGACCGAGGTGATGACGGCCGCGAACGATCCTGCCAGCCCGACGCGCCGCAGCAGGCCGTGCACCAGCGGCGCGTGGTGCGTGTTCGAGACCAGCGCGAGGGTGCAGCGCGGCGAACTCGTCGAGCGACGCGCTCGCGGCTCGCTCGGCGTCGTCGAACGTCCTGATCCAGGTGGCGAGATAGCCACCAGCGCCTTCGCGACGACGACCTGAGCGCAGCGACCAAGGCGCACCTCCGATCAGCCGGCCTTTACGAGCCGCTCCGCGATCCAGACCTCGATGATCGGCTGACGGGGCACACCGAGGCGACTGGCCTCTCGGTCGAGCGACTCGACCATCCACAGCGGGACGTCGACGTTGACACGCTTCTGCTCGCGGTTGGGTCGCGTCGCCGTCGACAGGTCGAACGCGTCGATGACCGCCTCCACACCCTCGTCGAATCTTCTATCCAGTTCACGCGCCTTCATACGCTTCCACCTCCCGGACCCTCGACCGCCTGACGGAGATGATGCAGATCGCCTCACCGCGGTACGTGACGATCGCAGACCAGTGCTTGCCTTCGATCATCCCGATGACCACGTACCGCGGCTCGGTCACCGAGTGGCTGACGGCTCCGAGCACATCCCGGTCGAGCCAGAGCACCTCCGCGGTCCATCGCGCCGGCGTCGGGCCTAGGGCACCGGCCCCTGCAAACCGATCAACCGCAACGTGTAGAGCCCCTCCGCATCGATCCGCTCCGCCTCGCGCAGCAACTCGTCCAGGTCGTCACCCACGTGAACGAAGCGACCATTCAGCGCCATCCCCTCACTGCTCGCCAGACGCACCACCAACTCGGCCGCCGCTTCGGGTGGCGCCCACGCGTACGCGGGCACGTCATCGAACGCATCGACGGCCTCCGTCATCGCCGTGCGAACCAGACCAGGGCTGATGGTGAAGACCCGCACCCCGTACTCGTCGACGCCCGCAGCCAGCGTGTCCGTGAAGCGCACCAGCGCCGCCTTGCTCACCGGATAGGCGGTCCCCAGCGTACCGACACCGCCGGCGCGGATCCCCGCATAGCTGCCGACGTTCACGATCGTGCCAGACCCGCGACGCAGCATCGCCGGGAGCGCCGCCCGACAGCAGAGCAACGGCCCGCGCAGATTGACCTCCATCACCCGCCACCACTCGTCCGGATCGCACGACCAGAGCGGCAGGTTCGGACCTCCAATGCCCGCGTTGTTGACCAGAACGTCGACGCTCCCGAACCGGTCCTCGACGCCCGCGACGGCGGCCTCGACCGCCGCGCGGTCCGCGACGTCCGCGCTCAGGCCAACGGCGCGACCGCCACGGCCCTCGATGAGCGCCGCAGTTTCCGCCACCTCGTCGCGGCTCCGCGCGACGGCCGCGACGCTCGCCCCCGCCTCGGCGAGCGCAAACGCGATCGCTCGACCGATGCCACGACCGGCACCCGTCACGAGAGCGACCGCACCGCCGAGCAATGGGGCCACGAGTTGCGTCTCGTACTTGATCATGGTGTCTGCTCCCGACATGGTGCTCCTCCTGTATCGGCGTTCCGACACCGCCGACACTAGCGGATCGCGCGATAGGCGCGCGGCACGAAGACGCACGAACGGCGGCACCAGGCCCGCACGGGCTAGCTCCTCACCCGCGAACGCCGCTACGACCCCAGAAACTGCTGGAAGCGCTCCACCTCTGCAGCCAAGGCCTGCCTGAAGGCGGCCTCGCGCGGAGCGCTCCCGCTCACGAACCCCGGCTCCACCTGCAACCGCCCGTCACGCACGGCGGCGTTGGCCCAGCCGATCACCCGGCCGCGCCACAGCATCGGCAGCGCGTAGTAGGCGCGAAGGCGCTTCCTCGCCGGGGTGTAGGCCTCGAAACGATAGCTCCAGCCCCAGAAGCGCTCGAAGCGCTCGCGGTCCCAAACGACCGGGTCGAACGGCGCCAACAGGCGCACCTGCTCGTCCCACGCACGGTCGTGGGCGTGGCGGTGGCCGGTGGGCCGCTCGTCGGCCGGCCAGTACCAGTGGCTCCCATCCACCGTCGCCTTGGCCAGGCGTGCCTTCGCGCGCTCGAGGGCCGAGCGGCGCCGCTCGCGCCACTGCGGGGCGGCCGCGGCGCCCATCCACATGACGATGCGGCTCAGCATCGTCGCGGTCAGCGGCGCGTAGGTGCCCACCGCCACGTCGATCAACGCGTCGAGGTGGGCTTCCGGGTCCTCCGGGGCCTCGTGCTCGTGGGCGCGCTGCGGAGCGTAGAGGCGCACACCGCCTTCGCGCCGCGCCACGCGCAGCAGGCCGCGGTAGTGCATGCCGTCCAGGAGCTGCGTACTGGCTCGGCTCGTGCCACCGAACCAGTTCTTCGCGGTGCCGTGCTGGAAGGCGGCGTCTACCTCGCGGACCGGCTGCAGTCCTACGTCGCAAAGGACCACCACGAGGCAGGGTTGCGGCGCGAGGCGTGGATGGACGACCCCGACCCGTAGGTGACCCGCGCCGGTTGGAGCCTCACGGCCAGGCGGGTAGCGCGGGACGCCGCCGAGCACGATCGGGTGGGTCTTGGGCCACAGGGCGTCGACGAGATAGTGCGCCAGCAGCGTTCCAACCAGCACCGTGCTGCCGTACACGTGCAGGTCCGGGCCCGGCTCGCGCCTCAGTACCGCGATGCGCTCGGCGACGTCACGGTCGATGAACACGGCCGGCTGCCAGGCATGCGACGTCAGCGTGGTGGAGACG
>PXAU01000008.1 GCA_003567075.1 Trueperaceae bacterium | reverse complement strand
GGGAAGGCGTCGAAGCCGTGGTCGGCGACGACGTCGAATCGGGCCTCGGGTGAGGGGTCGCCGGCTGGACGCTTCGCTGGGCTGGGGTTCATGGTGAAAGGGTACCCCGGGCCGGAATCAGGGCCTGTTCGGACTCGCCGCAGGCTCTGCCTTTGGGGTTGCAGGCCTGGCGGCCAGACCCGTGAACGGCCGTGACGGCGAGGTCGCGATGCTCACCTAATGGGGCGGGAAGCCCCCGCCTTCAGGCGTGGGGAGGACTCAAGAGCATGTGCCCTCGCTTCTCGGAGGCGGCCGGGAATGTCCGCGCCGTGCGGCGCGCACCGTCGCCGACGCCACACCGTTGTCTGGACGGCTCTCGAACCACGTTCACACCCGGATCGCGCGTATGCTGGTTGCACGACCCTCCGTAGCCGCCCGTCCGGGCGACGCCTTGGTCGTCGTCCGCGACGGACGTCGCCGCGCGCCAGGGTCGGGGAACGTCGACCCCCGCGCTCCACAGCTGAGGACCACCAGCCTCGGTGCCGATCGTCCCCCGTGACGACGGCCAGGAAGGCGTTCATGCCCCTGTTCGATCGGATCGCGCGTGCCGCGCGAACGCCGTCGCCCCCGTGGGATGACCCCACGCCGGTGCGCCGCGAACTCTTCGGTGCGGAGCGCCTCGAGCAGCACGCCACGAGCCTCGCGACCGCGCAACCCGTCACGGCACGGCCTCCGGCCAGGCCCTCGCTGCGCAACCGCCTCGACGACGATGCCGAGGTGCTGCTCGCTGCGTACCGCAGCAGTGCGGAGGAGGTGGCGGGCGGTCGCGACGTCGCCCCTGCCGCCGAGTGGTTCCTCGACAACTATCACGTGATCGAGGCGCAGGTGCGCGAGGTCCGCGACGCTCTGCCGCCGAACTACTATCGGCAACTGCCGAAGCTGGCCGAGGGGCCGTTCGAGGGGTACCCACGCGTCCTCGGGCTCGCCTGGGCGTACGTCTCGCACACCGACAGTCACGTCGATCCGGAGCTGTTACGACGCTTCATCGCCGCCTACCAACGGGTGCAGCCGCTCACCGTCGGCGAGCTCTGGGCCGTCCCCATTACGCTGCGCTTCGTGCTCCTCGAGAACCTGCGGCGCTTGGTGGACGAGATCGGCAACGACCGCCGGGCGTTCGAGGCGGCGCAGTCCGTCGCCGAACGGATCCATGCGGCGGGTGCGAGCCGCTCGTGGCGCGCGTCGGACCTCGACGCGGCGGGGCCGGCGGCGTGGACGGCAGTGTTCGCGGCGCAGCTCGCCAAGCGCCTGCGCGACCAGGACCCGGTGACAACGCCGGCGCTCGGGTGGCTGGAGGAGCACCTGGCTCAGCGGGGCACGTCCATCGACGACGTCGTCCGGCGCGCGCAGCAACGCGTAGGAGCGTGCAACGTCTCGGTGCGCAACGCCATCACGAGCATGCGGATCATGTCCGGGCTGGACTGGGCGGAGCTGTTCGAGAGCGTCAGCCTCGTCGACGCGCGCTTGCGTAACGGGAGCGCGTTCGGCGCCATGGACTTCCCGACCCGCGACAGCTACCGCGCGGCCATCGAGGAGCTGGCACGCGGCTCCTCGGCGACGGAGCTCGAGGTGACCGATCAGGCGCTCGCCTCCGCGGCCGCTGCCACCCGCCAGGCGCCACTCGACGATGCCCAGGGAGAGCGCGTCGCCGACCCCGGCTTCCACCTGATCGGGCCCGGTCGCCGCGCGCTGGAACGGACGCTGGGTGCGCGACCCCCGCTGCGGAAGCGCGTGCGCCGTGCCATCGTGGGCGCGGGGCTGGCCGGCTACCTCGGTGCCATCGCGGGAGTCACGCTGCTGCTGTTGACGATCGTCGCGTGGGCGCTGGCCTCGGCGGGCCTGGCGGCTGGCTGGATCGCGCTCGTCGCACTCTTGGTCGTCATACCGATGAGCGAGGTGGGCACCGCGCTGGTCCACCGTCTCATCACCCGGCGCCTGGGCACCGAGCCACTCAGCGGGCTGGCCCTCGAGGGCGGCGTCCCGAGTTCGCTGCGGACGCTGGTGGTGGTGCCCACGCTCCTCGGCAGCGAGACGGACATGCGTGATCAGGTCGAACGGCTCGAGGTGCACCACCTCGCCGGCGCCAGCGGGGACCTGACGTTCGCCCTCCTGCCGGATGGCATCGACGCCGCCCAACCGCACCGAGACGGCGACGAACGTGTGCTCGCGGTCGCGCAGAACGCTATCGACGCGCTGAACGAGCGCCACGGCCCCGGGCCCGCCGGGCCGCGGTTCCTGCTGCTCCACCGCCGCCGCGTGTTCGGTGCCGGCGAGGGCATGTGGATGGGGTGGGAGCGCAAGCGCGGCAAGCTGCGCGAACTCAATCGGCTCCTGAGAGGCGCCACCGACACGACCTTCCAGAGCGTCGCGGGCCGCCCCGTGCAGGTCCCTGCCGACGTGCGCTACGTGATCACGCTCGACGCCGACACGCGCCTGCCGCGCGATGCGGCGCTGCGGTTGATCGGCAAGATGGCCCACCCGCTCAACCGACCGATCCTGGACGCGAGCGGCCGGCGCGTCGTCAGCGGGTACGCCGTGCTGCAACCCCGCGTCACGGCATCGTTCGCGTTCGGCGGCGAGCGCTCGATCTTCCAACGCGTGTTCGGCGTCCTCGGTGGCCTGGATCCCTACGCGGCGGCGGTCTCGGACGTCTACCAGGATCTCTTCGGCGAGGGTTCGTTCACCGGCAAGGGCATCTACGACGTCGATGCCTTCGAGGCCGTGCTCGGCGAGCGTATCCCCGATGGCAGCGTCCTGAGCCACGACCTGTTCGAAGGCGTCTTCGCCCGCGCCGGTCTCGCCTCCGACGTCGAGGTCGTGGAAGCGTCGCCGTCGCGCTTCGACGTCGCCGCGACGCGCCAGCACCGTTGGACGCGGGGTGACTGGCAGCTCCTGCCGTGGGTGTTCGGGTCATGGTCGGGGCCAGGCGCGGTCCCGACGCTTGGCCGCTGGAAGATGATCGACAACCTGAGGCGGTCAACGGTCCCGCCCTTCGCGCTGCTGTCGCTGGTCGCCTGCTGGCTGCTGCCCGCGCCGGCGAACGCCGTCGGTGTCGCCTTCGTGCTCGCCTCGCTCGCCATCCCAGCGTTCTTGCCGGCGTTCTACGCGGTGATGCCGCGCCGCAGCGGGGTGCTGTTCCGCAACCACCTCACCACGCTGCTCGGCGACACGTGGCGCTCGCTGATGCAGGCCGCGCTCACCTTGGCGTTCCTGGGGGACAGCGCCTATCGCATGGTTGACGCGATCACGAGGACGATCGTGCGCGTGCTCTTCACGCGTCGCCACCTGCTCGAGTGGACGACGGCGGCGCGCGCCACGACCAGGCCTCGTCTCGGGGTCCTCGGGTTCTACCGGCAGATGTCGGCCGGCACGCTCCTGTCGCTCGGCGTGACGGCGGGAGCGATCGCGCTGCGCCCCGCCGCTTGGGCGCTCGTGCTCCCGTTCGGCCTGCTGTGGCTGGCGGCACCGGCGCTGGCCGCGTGGATCAGCCGCTCGCCGGTCTCGTCGCATCGGCGTTCGCTCTCGGTAGCCGACGACGACGCCCTGCGGCGCACGGCGCGGCGCACCTGGCGTTACTTCGAGACGTTCGTGACACCGGCCGACCACATGCTGCCGCCTGACAACTTCCAGGAGGACCCGGTCGGTGTGGTGGCGCGTCGCACCTCACCGACCAACATCGGCCTTTATCTGCTGTCCGCCGTAGCGGCCCGCGACTTCGGTTGGGCGGGCACCGTGGAGACCGTCGCGCGGCTCGAGGCCACCTTCGTCCAGCTGGAGCGGCTCGAGCGCTTCCGCGGTCACTTCTTCAACTGGTACGGGACGCACGACGCCCAGGTGCTCGAGCCCGCCTACGTGTCGTCGGTCGACAGCGGCAACTTGGCGGGTCACCTGATCGCGCTGGCCAACGCCTGCGAGCAGTGGGTCGGTGCACCCGAGGCGCTCGACGCCCGCCGCGGCGTGCTCGACGTCGCGCGTCTCGCCCGCGAGGCCCTCGACGCCCTGCCTGGGGTGCCGCGCGATCCGGCCAGGCGTCTCGCGAGCGTGCTCGAGACGATCGCTGCGGCGCTTTCGGCGCCGCTTCCCGAAGGCGCCGGTAGCCCACGTTCGGAAGGTGCCGGGCGTGCGCTCCCGGAAGGCGTAGGGAGTGACGACCTCGAGCTGCGCGCGCGCGATGCCGCACGGCTCGCCGCCGACCTCGCCGCCGACGTCGAGACGGCCGGAGCCGGCGACGACGACCTGACCATCTGGACCGCGGCGCTCGGGCGCACCCTTGCCGCACACGCGCAGGACCGGTCGCTGGACGCAGCGGCGCGCGAAGACCTCGACGGTCGCCTGCGGGCGCTCGCGGCGACCGCGCGCGCGATGGCGTTGGCGATGGACTTCAGCTTCCTGGTCGATCCCGAGCGCGGCCTGCTGTCGATCGGGTACTCGCTCAGCGAGCACGGCCTCGACCGTAGCTGCTACGACCTGCTGGCGTCCGAGGCGCGGCTCGCCAGCCTCTTTGCGATCGCCAAGGGTGACGTGGCCACGCGGCATTGGTTCCGGCTCGGTCGGGAGGCGCGTCCCGCCGGTAGCGGCTCGGTGCTGTGGTCGTGGTCCGGCTCGATGTTCGAGTACCTCATGCCGTCGTTGGTGATGCACGCGCCGATCGGCAGCCTGCTCGAGCAGTCCCAGCGCCGGGCGGTGGAGCGCCAGCAGGCGTACGGCCGCTCGCTCGACCTGCCGTGGGGCGTGTCCGAGTCGGCCTACGCCGCGCGCGACCTGGCGCTGACCTACCAGTACGCCGCCTTCGGCGTGCCCGACCTGGGCCTCAGGCGGGGATTGGCGGAGAGTGTGGTGGTGGCGCCGTACGCGACGGGCCTCGCGGCGATGGTGGACCCGCGTGCCGCCAGACGCAACTTCGAGCGGCTGAAGGCGTTCGGTGCGCTTGGGCGCTACGGTTTCGTCGACGCGCTCGACTTCACACCCGCGCGCGTGCCCACCGCTGAGACCGTCGTGCTCGTGCGGACGTACATGGCGCACCATCAGGGCATGACCGTCGTCGCCATCGCGAACGCGTTGGACGGCGGGCGGATGCGTGAGCACTTCCACCGTGAGCCGATCGTCCAGGCCACCGAGCTGCTGCTCGAGGAGCGGATACCGCATGACGTCGTCGCGGCGAGTCCGCGCGCCGACCGGGTCCTGGCGTCGCCGGCCGAGGCGCGCGCCCTCACCTCGACCGCGCGTCACCTCACGCCCACCATGGCCGACGCGCCCACGACGCACCTCCTGTCGAACGGGCGGTACGCGGTGATGCTCACCGCCACCGGCGCGGGGTACAGCCGCTGGCGCGACGTCGCGCTCACGCGTTGGCGCGAGGACGCCAGCCGCGACGAGCTCGGCTCGTTCGTGTTCCTGCGCGACATCGGCAGCGGGGCCATCTGGTCGGCCGGACTGGAGCCGCTGGGCGGCGCCGCGGCGGACGACGTGGTCGTGTTCGGTGAGGACCATGCCGAGTTCACACGTCGAGATGGCGCCGTCACGACCACCACCGACGTGCTGGTCTCCGCCGAGGCCGACGCCGAGGTTCGGCGCGTGTCGGTCGCGAACGCCGCTCGGCGTGCCCGCGTGATCGAGATCACCTCCTACGCGGAGCTCGTACTGACGAGCCCGGTTGCCGACGCGGCCCACCCGGCGTTCGCCAAGATGTTCGTGCAGACCGAGTTCCTGCCCGAGTACGGTGCGCTCGTCGCCACGCGCCGTCGCCGCTCGCCGGACGAGCCGGAGGTGTGGGCTGCGCACCTGGCCGTGGTCGAGGGCGAACTGGTCGCCGAGGCGCAGCACGAAACGGATCGCGCCCGCTTCCTGGGCCGAGGGAACGCGATCGGCGCCGCGAACGCCATCCACGCCGGCGGGGCGCTCTCGAACACCGTCGGCACCGTGCTCGACCCGATCTTCGCGCTGCGCCGCCGGGTCCGGGTCCCCGCGGGTGGCATCGCGCGCGTCGCCTTCTGGACGGTGGTCGCGTCGTCGCGCGCGGAGGTGCTCGACCTGGTCGATCAGCACCTCGATCGCAGCGCCTTCGAGCGCGCCAAGACGTTGGCATGGACGCAGGCGCAGGTGCAGCTGCGCTTCCTCGACGTCAGCAGCGACGAAGCGGCCGACTTCCAGCGCCTGGCGACACCGCTGATCGTGCTCGAGCCGCGCTTCCGGGCCCCGCCCACCGCGATCGCCCACGGCGCGGGACCCCAATCCGGGTTGTGGCCGTACGCCGTGTCCGGCGACCTGCCGATCGTGCTGCTGCGCATCCGCGACCTCGCTGACATCGGCCAGGTGCGCCAGCTCCTGCGCGCCCACGAGTACTGGCGCCTGAAGCGCCTGGCGGTCGACCTGGTCGTCCTCAACGAGCGCGAAGCGTCGTACCAGCACGATCTCCAGGTCGCGATCGAGACCGCGGTGCGCAGCAGCCAATCGCGTCCGCGCTTGGGCGACGTCCCGGCGCAGGGCTCCGTGCACGTGTTGCGCGCAGATCAGGTGAGCGTCGAGGCTCGGGCGCTGCTGCGCTCGGTCGCGCGCGTCTCGCTGGTCGCGGAGCGTGGACCGATCGCCCACCAGCTCGCGTGTCTGCCGCCGCTCCCGCCGCCGGCACCAGCGACACTGTCGTCATCGACACCGGTCCCGGCGCGGCGCCGGCGTCGGTTCGCCCGCGCGCCCACGGGCTCGCCGGGCCCATCGCCGTCTACGCCGCCCGACACCCGCTCGCTCGAGTTCTTCAACGGCCTCGGCGGCTTCGGTGCCGACGGACGGGAGTACGTCGTCATCCTCAGCGCCGGCCAGACGACGCCGGCGCCCTGGATCAACGTCGTGGCGAACGCCGCTTTCGGGTTCCTGGTGTCGGCCGAGGGCAGCGGCGCCACCTGGTCCGAGAACAGCCGCGACCACCAGCTGACACCCTGGTCGAACGACCCCGTCGCCGACCCCGCCGGCGAGGCGCTGTTCGTGCGCGACGAGGTATCGGGCGACGTCTGGACCGCCACCGCAGAGCCAATCCGCGACGCTGGCACCTACGTCGCGCGGCACGGCTTCGGTTACAGCCGCTTCGAGCACGAAGCCGATGGCGTGGCGATGCGCCTGCTCCAGTTCGTGCCGCTGGACGACCCGATCAAGGTCTCGCGCCTGACGCTCCACAATCGCTCCGGTGTGCGCCGGCGGCTCTCGGTGACCGCCTACGCGGAGTGGGTGATCGGTACCTCGCGTGCCGCCTCCGCGCCCCACCTCACGACCGAGATCGACCCGACCACGGGCGCGATGCTGGTCCGCAACCCGTGGGCGAGCGAATTCGCGGGGCGCGTCGCGTTCGCCGACGTGGGCGAGCGCCCAGCATCCTGGACCGGTGATCGCACGGAGTTCCTCGGCCGCGGCGGCCGGCTCGCCGCGCCTGCGGCGCTCGGCCGCAGCGCGCCCCTCTCCGGGCGCAGCGGGGCGGGACTCGACCCGTGCACCGCGCTGCAGCGCACGTTCGAGGTCGCCCCGGGCGCGAGCATCGAGTTCGTCTCGTTGCTCGGCGCCTGCGCCTCGGCCGAGGAGGCCGTCGGCCTCGTTACGCGCTACCGCGCGGCCGACCTCGATGCCGTGCTACGCGAGGTGGAGACGCACTGGGCGGGCGTGCTGGGCGCCGTGCAGGTGGCGACGCCCGAGCGAGCGATGGACGTGATGCTCAACGGCTGGCTGCTGTACCAGACAATCGCGTGCCGGACCCTCGCGCGCTCGGGGTTTTACCAGGCCAGCGGAGCGTACGGCTTCCGCGACCAACTGCAGGACGGCATGGCGCTCACCTTCGCCCAGCCGGAGGAGACGCGGCGGCACCTGCTGCGCGCCGCCTCGCGGCAGTTCGTCGAGGGCGACGTGCAGCACTGGTGGCTGCCGCAGACCGGGCGCGGGGTGCGCACGCGGATCTCGGACGATCGCGTCTGGCTCGCCTTCGCCGCCGCCACGTACGTGGCGAGCGCCGGTGACGCAGCGGTCCTCGAGGAGGTCGTGCCCTTCATCGAAGGCCCGGCGCTCCGTCCCGGCCAGCACGACGCCTTCTTCGAGCCGATCGCGTCGTACGAGAGCGGCTCGCTGTTCGAGCACTGCGCGCGCGGGCTCGATCAGGCCGTGGCGTTGACGGGTGAGCGCGGCCTGCCGCTGATGGGGACCGGCGACTGGAACGACGGCATGAACCGGGTGGGTGCAGGCGGTCGCGGTGAGAGCGTGTGGCTCGGTTGGCTGCTTCTTCGCACCATAGAACTCTTCGCGCCGCTGGCTGACGAGCGCGATCCGCCGCGCGCGAGGCGCTGGCGCGCGCACGCGGAGGACGTACGGGCCTCGCTCGAGCGCGAGGCCTGGGACGGCGCCTGGTACCGGCGGGCGACCTTCGACGACGGCACCTGGCTCGGCAGCGCGGACGGTGAGGCGTGCCGCATCGACTCGGTCCCGCAGTCGTGGGCGGTGCTCTCCGGCGCCGCGGATCCTGCGCGGTCGCGGCTCGCGATGGCGTCGGTGCGCAAGCACCTGGTGCGCCCGGACGACGGACTGGTGTTGCTGTTCACCCCACCGTTCGACCGCGGCCCGCTCGATCCCGGCTACATCAAGGGGTACCCGCCCGGGCTCCGTGAGAACGGTGGGCAGTACAGCCACGCCGCCATGTGGGCGATCCTGGCGTTCACGAAGCTGGGCGACGGCGACGAGGCCGTGGCCTTGTTCGAGCTGCTGAACCCGATCCAGCACGCGCGCACGCCCGACGCCGTCGAGCGCTACAAGGTCGAACCGTACGTGGTCGCTGCCGACGTGTACGCGCTAGCGCCACACGTCGGGCGCGGCGGTTGGACCTGGTACACGGGCTCGGCCGCGTGGATGTACCGCGCGGGCGTCGAGGGCATCCTAGGGCTCCGTCGCGAGGGCGACACGCTGGTCGTCGAGCCCTGCATCCCCACGACCTGGCCGGGGTTCGAGGCGAGCGTGCGGGTGGGGTCGAGCCGCTACGACATCCAGGTCGAGAACGACGTCGGCCGCGCGCGACCGGCCTGGCAGGTGGTCGTCGACGGCGTGTCGCTGAGCGACGTGGAGCGTACGGTACGTGTCGCGCTCGACGGCGGGACGCACCGGCTGGTCCTGTCGGCACGGCCGGCGGACGTCAGCGACGCCGCGGCGGCAGGTTGACCTGCGGGCCGGCGGTCGGATCCGTTGTCGGCGGTCTTGCGTGCGGTCGGAGCGTGTACCGTGTCGCCATGGAGGGCCTACCGCGAGATCTCACTGAGCTCCTGGACGCTCACGCTGAGAATTTCCGTCGGCTCAGACATGTGGTCCTCGACCCGTTCGACGCCATGACCGACAAGGTCTTGCTGACGGAGGCGCGACTCAAGTCGCTTGCGAGCATCTGGAGGCACGTCGATCGCGAAGAGGAGGTCACGTCGCTGGTCGATCTGACGGCGTTCAGGGTCATCACGTTGTACGAGGACGACGTGCCGTGGGTCATTGCGCAGATCAGGCCGCGCTTTTCGGACACCGCGGTCGTGGACCACGACAAGGCGACCGGGTACCGATCCGTGCACCTACGCGTTCGTCTGACGCCTGCGGACGTTGATCGCTACGCGCTCTCACGAGGGGCTCTTGGGCTGGCACTCGAGATCCAGGTCCGCACCGTGATGCAGCACCTGTGGTCGGTCCTCGAGCGGCAATACCAGTACGACTCGGACTCGGCATCCGATGGCTTGATCACACCGTTCGTCGGCCTCGCCAGGCAGGCGCGTGCGTTCGACGCGGAACTCGTCAGGGTGCGCGAACTCGCTCGGAGAGAACGAGAGCGCGGAGCCGCGGCCACGTTGCCCGGTGCTGAAGCGGTACCTGTCGACGTCGAGACGCTCCTGGGCGCGGTCATCGCGGGAGGGACGTCGACGCTCTACGACGCCGACATGGTCATCGCGAGACAGAACTCGCGGGGCATCGGCGAGCCTGATCGCAAGTGGATGGCGCATGCTGCGTCCATGTACCGGCATCTCGGCTTCGACGACTTACGAGTCTTGCTCGGTGCGCTCGCCAGCGATCGCGGTTTCCAGCGCTGGCTACGGATCCACGATCAACGCGCTTTCGTGATGAAGGACGCGCGCCCTGTCCAGCGTGGTGACACGGTCGTGCTGTTCGCCCAGTACCTTGCAGCGCAGGCCGGTAGGGAGGCGTTGGCCGCAGCCTTCCTCGCGTCTGGGGTCGAGAGCCCAACCATGGCGAACCGCTTGTACGACACGGTGCAGGTGCCGTTCAAGAGCGATCGTCCGAGTGAAGGTCGGCGCACGGGCTGACCAGCGCCATCGTCGACGGTCGGCGACACCCGTTCGTCTGGCTGAACCGAAGAAGCCGCGGCTGCAGCGAGCGGCCGCGGCGATAGCGGCTGACACCTCGAGCGGCGCACAGGGCATACACTTGAGGCACATCACCGACGATAAGCGCCCGGCCCGGTTTGGGGTCGTCCCTGTCGGTGCCGCCCATCGCGCCTGGTGTCAGGGCCCGGCATTCGGAGTCGCTGCCGTTTCGATTCCTTGCTCGAACCTGTCCCTGTGGCGCAAAAGGAGGAGGCTCGATATGATCAAGGCCTACATCATCGGGGGCATCGTGGGTGCCATCATCGTCATCATCATCGGTTTCGTATGGGGCGGCTGGGTCATCCAGTCGACGTCCGAACGATTAGGTGCCGAACGTGTCGAGGCCGCACTCGTGAGCGCCCTGACACCGATCTGCGTCGACCGTGCCACGGAGGAGCCAGAGCGCTTCGACGAGCTCGCCGAGATCACCAGCGCGTTCGAGCGAAGGCGCTTCGTCGAGCAGGCTGGCTGGGCCACACCCCCTGACAGCGACACACCCCATCGTGGCATCGCCACGACCTGCGCGGCCGCTCTCGACGTGGCGGCGCGATCGCGGCCGTGAGGCGCGATCGGGGCGCATCCACGACAGCGCTGACGCCACGGTGATGGCCACCGCGGACCGCGTCGCCTGGAGGTAGCTGCTGGCGTGCACCTCGGGAGCGGGTTGGCTGGTGCTCGGCTGCGGGCCGCCCTCGAAGCCTGAGGAAGCGCTTCGGTGAGGCCGTCGCGGGAGCCGTGACGCAGGCGTCACGGACGGCGCCGCCACCGTTGCCGCCGCGGCCAGCCAGGACGGCGATGCGTTCGCGTTCGTCGGGACCGGCGACCGGGGTGCCTGTCGCCTGGCCGGTATCGACGAGGACGTGGTCGTAGTGGTCAGCGAAGACGTCCATGGGGTCACGCTCGACGCCTGCGCGGTCACGCGTCCGTCGTGAGGCGGACGGCTCGGACCGCGCACGGCCGCCGCTGGGCGGGAACGCAGACGGCTGCCGGTGACTGATAGCCGGCTGATGGTTGCTGAGTAGGGTGTGCCATCCCGTTGAGGAGGCGCTGCCGATGACACTTCCGAACTGCCGTCATGATCGCCCGAAGCCTGCCAGCCTCTGGCGAGCGTCGCTCGCTCTCGCCGCCCTGTTGCTCTTCGTCGCCTGCGGTGGCCCGAACGGTCCCGGTGGACCCGGTGACAGCGTCGACGCCTTCGTCGCGGCGCTGCCCGCTTGGGACGACGTCGCCCCGCCGGTGGTCGAGAACGCCGGCGAGCCGACCGGCGAGGCGCCCGTCATGGACGAGGAGGAGGTCGACGGCATCGTCTACACTTGCTCGACGACGCCGTACAGCATCTCGAAGAACCCCTCCGAGATGGCCCTGTTCAACCCGGACGCCTCGGTGCTGTGGCCGGGCGCGCTCATCCGTGGTGGCTCGCACCTGGCCGTCGGCT
>PXAU01000050.1 GCA_003567075.1 Trueperaceae bacterium | reverse complement strand
GGCGCGATCGCCGCCGCGCTGCGTTACGCCTCCGGCGTGCAGCCGGAGGTGGTTGGCAAGCCAGCCCCGGTCTTCTTCGAGGCCGCCATGCGGCGGCTTGGCACCACCGCCGAGCGCGCGGTGATGGTGGGCGACACGCTCGACTCCGACATCGCCGGCGGCGCCTCGGTTGGCATGCGCACGGTACTGGTGGGGAAGGCCCCGCCGTCCGCGCGCAATCCCGCCCCGGTGCCGGACCATCACGTGTCGAGCCTGCGGGAGGTCTGGGGCCTGATCGCGGGGTGAGGCGACCGCTCGGGACGTGGCCGCGCGCCTTCAGCCCGACGTAGGCTGGCGCATGGACGATCCCCGCACCCTGCTCTGCTTCGGCGACTCCAACACCTGGGGCTTCGAACCCGGCAGCATGACCCGCTACCCGCGCCACGTGCGCTGGCCAGGGGTGGCGGCCGCAGCACTCGGCGAGACCTGGCACGTGGTCGAAGCCGGCCTCAACGGCCGCACCACCGTGTTCGAGGACCCGCTCGGCGACGTCTGCGGGCTGCGGCACCTGGGGCCGGTGCTGGCGAGCGCGGCGCCGGTGGACGTGGTCGCGATCGTGCTGGGCACGAACGACCTCAAGACCCGCCTGAGCGCCAGCCCTTACGAGATCGCCGAGGGCGCCGGCATGCTGGTGGATCACGTGCTCGCCAGCGACGCCGGACCGGACGAGCGCGCACCGGCCGTGCTGCTCGTGGCGCCACCGCCGCTCGCATCCTTGAGCGGTTGGGAGGCCCGCGACCGAGCGAGCTACGAGGGCTTCGAGGAGGCCTGGCACGAGGCTCGCGAGCGCTCGCTGCGCTTCGCTCGCCAGTACGCCCGCGTGGCACACGTGCGCGGCGTGGCCTGGCTCGATGCCGGCGCGCACGTCGTGAGCAGCGACATCGACGGCATCCACTGGCCGCCGGAGGGCCACGCGGCGCTCGGCCGCGCGATCGCCGAGGCGGTGCGCGCGCTGTAGCCGGGCAGCGCGCTGGCGCTGCAAGCCGCGCTGCCGTTGTAGGGCGCGCTGCCGTGATGGCCCGCGCGGGCACTGCGGCCTGCGGCGTCTGAGCGATCGTCGACGTCGCAGCGGCGTCGGCCGCGTCAGCCGTCGGTGGGCGGGCCGTCCGAGTCGCCGGCGCTACGCACCATCACGCCCTGCGCGCCGAGGTCGGCGTCCACCTTCGCGCCCTGTGGGCCCCAGGTGGCGCGCCCCTGCTTGCGGGCGGTGTGCTCCAGCCAGCCGTACGCGCCCTCGGGGATGGGGTCCTCACGGCCACGGCCCATCGCCGACCAGGGGATGCGGCGCCCCTCGAAGTCGCCGCGGGCGCGGGTGCGTGCGTCGTAGTCGGCCAACAACGTCGCCTCGGTGGCCTCGTCGAGCGACCAGGTCTCGTCGTGCAGCAGGAGCGGTAGAGGCAGCCTCGGCCGTGGCGCGGGCCAGCGGTCGCTCTGGGGACGACCGACGGACAACCCGACCAGGGGCACGACCCGCTCGGGCAGTCGCAGCGCCTGAGCGATCTCGAGCGATCCGTTGAGCACGCCACCGAGCAGCACCGTCCCGTAGCCCAGCGACTGCGCCACCAGCGAAGCGTTCTGAAGGCCGACCGTCAGGTCGGCCGTCGCGCTGATCAGCATCCGCACGTCGTGGGCGGTGTAGCGGTAGCCGCGGGCGTGGGTGGCCTCGCGGGCGCGCCGCAAGTCCGCGCAGCCCACGATCAGGAGCGGCGCCTGGTCGATCCAGGGTTGATCGCCGGCGAAGTGGGCCAGCCGGCGCTTGCGCTCAGTGTCGCGCACGAGCACGTGGCTGTAGCTGTGCAGCGCCGAGGACGTCGGCCCGCGCACGAGCGCCGCCCGCAAGGCCTGCACGACGTCGTCGGGGATCACGTCGGGCGTGAAGCGTCGGACGCTGGCGTGGGTGAGGACGGTGGCGAGGGTGCCGCGCGAGCGGCCCGCCAAGGTGGTGACCTGGGCCGCGGCCGCGTCGCCGAGGACGCTGGCCGCGGCGGCATGGACCGGATCGTGTTGGTTGGCGTGTTGGTTGGCGTGTTGGTTGGCGTGTTCGGAGGCGCGTTCGGTGACGTCATCGGTGGCGTGTTCGGGGGCGGGCATGCCGCACGGTACCGGGTGGCGCGACCCGTTGGCGGCGCCCACCTGGCAGGGTGCGGGCGAACGCAGCACGAGCCTCGGCCCCCTGAGCGGCGGTTTCGCGCTGCACCGCGTCAGTGACCCAGGGCCCGCTCCAGGAAGGGGTCGATGGTGGTCAGCTCGAAGCCGAACCGCTCGGCGACCTCGGGTGTGGTGACGGTGCCCTCGGGCCAGCGCGCCTTGATGGTCAGCATGAAGGTGAGCATCCCAGCCATCTCGGCCGGTACCGTGTCGATCTTCCCGCCCACGGGCAGTGTCTCGAGGGCGATCGGCGTCCCGGCGAGCCGCTGCATGCGCTCGACCAGCTCGGGGTAGCGCGCGAGCTCGGCCGCCAGCGGGATGGTCTCACCGATCGTGTCCTCCCGGTCCAAGGCCGCGACCGCCAGCTTCGCGACATCGGTCTCGTCCACGAACGCGGTGGTGGCGTCGCTCCCGTCGATCAGCTGCACGCGCGCCGCGCCGCTGGGCGCGGTGGC
>PXAU01000189.1 GCA_003567075.1 Trueperaceae bacterium | reverse complement strand
TGGAGGACGCGGTGTTCGACGTGGCGCTCGAACCGCGCTCCGCCCTCGGGCCGCACGGGGCCGAGGAGGTGCTGTTCCGCCTAGCGGCCAACGTCGGCGAGCCCGCCGCGCCGCTGGCCTCGGTCGCCTCGGGCGGCGAACTCGCGCGCGTGATGCTGGCGCTGCATACGGCTGCCGGCTCGGATCGGCCGGTGCTGGCCTTCGACGAGGTCGACGCCGGCGTCGGCGGCAGCACCGGCCGCGCGGTCGGGCGGCTCCTGCGACGCCTGGCGCAGGGTCGGCAAGTGCTGGTGGTCACCCACCTAGCGCAGGTGGCCGCTTTCGCCGACCACCACCTGCGCGTCGACAAGGTGGCCGAGGCCGGCCGCACCGTCACCCGGGTACACGCCCTCTCGGGCGAGGCGCGCGTGCGCGAGCTGGCCCGCATGCTGGCCGGCGACGACGGCCCGATCGCCCGCCGGCACGCTCGAGCGCTGCTCGACGCGTCACGTTGAAGCGCGCGAGCGGTGTCGGCTGCGCGGAGGCGTGCGTGGAGGCGCACGTCCCGGCGGCCGAGCCGATAGACTGAGGCATCCGGACGTGGGCGCGGGGTGCGGACGGTCCGCACGGAAGGCCGAATCTGGTGTCCGGAGGGGAGCCTGCATGGACGTCAAGGTGGTTCTGAGTTCGGACGAGATCATCCGGGGTCTCAAGCACTATCGCCGGATCGCGAAGCAGGACGTGCTGCGCGCATCCGAAACGAGCGACCCCGAGGCCTTCCGGCGCCACGCCGAAGCCCGTCGCGCGGTCTACGCGTCCTTGTCCGAACTCGCCGAGCGCCAGACGCCCAGCGAGGTTGTAGCGGCAGCCCTCGAGCAGTACCAGGCGTTGCCCTTCGTCACCGGCAGCAACGACCCGGCCCACACCGAGCTCAAGGGGCGCGAGAACGCCCTGGAGAACTTCTTCCTGATGATCGGTCTGGAGCCGAAGGTGCGGCGCGAGGTCCGCAGCCTGCGCCCCAGCCTGGACCGTGAGCCCGGCCAGGGTGGGGGCTCGCGCGGCGACGAGGGCGCCGCGCCGGCCGCCTAGCACCCCCGGCGCGTTTCGCGTGCTCGCCTCGCGTCCGCTCGACCTGACCGAGCTCGAACGACACGCCGCCCGCAAGCTGCCGGCGCTGGCCGAGCTCTCCGATCGCCTCGTCTTCGGCGAGGGCGATCCCGACGCCGACGTCGTGTTCATCGGTGAAGCCCCCGGCGAGGAGGAGGACCGCAGCGGCAGGCCCTTCGTCGGCCGCGCCGGGCAGTTGCTCGACCGCATCCTGGCCAGCGTCGAGATCGACCGCGACGACGTCTACATCACCAACATGGTCAAGTTCCGCCCACCCGGAAACCGCGCCCCCAAGCCGGAGGAGACCGAGGCGAGCCTGCCGCTCCTGCTCGATCAGATCCGCCTGATCCGCCCGCAGGTGATCGTGACGCTCGGCAACGTGCCCACCCAGTGGTTCCTGCGCACGAAAGACGGCATCACCCGCACCCGCGGCCGCTGGGCCTCGTGGCACGGCCTGCGGGTCTTCCCCATGTACCACCCGGCCTACCTGCTCAGGAACCCGAGCCGTGAGCGCGGCAGCCCCAAGTGGCAGACCTGGGAGGACGTGCAGGCGCTCAAGACCGTCCTCGACGCCTTGGGGCCGAAACCGCCCATGCTGGTGCTCGACACGGCCGAGCAGACGGGGCTGTTCTAGCGTGCCCGACCCGCGCTTCATAGGCCTGGTGGCGTCGCTGCGCAGCTCCGTCGAGGCCGCGCTGGGCGAGGCCGACTCCCCCATGGCGCACCGCTTGGCCCGCGACGGCGCGCTGCGCGCCTCGACCGCGGAGCGCGGTCTGGCGCTGCTCGACATGCTGGCCGAGAAGACCCACGGCAACCTCGACGAGACCGAGCGCGCCGCCCTCCACGACGCCCGCAGCAGCCTGCGTGCCCGCATCGGGCGCGGCGCCGCCGACTGACGCCCGTGCGCTGCGTGGTGCAACGCGTGGCCTGGGCCGCGGTGCTGGTCGAGGGCGCCATGGTGGGGCGGATCGATCGCGGGCTGCTGGCGCTCGTCGGCGTGGGCCCCGAGGACGACGAGGCCAGCGCCCGGCGCCTGGCCGACAAGCTAGCGGCGCTACGGGTCTTCGGCGACGAACGCGGCCGCATGCAGCACGCCGTCGGCAGCGTCGGCGGCGGCGTGCTGGTGGTGAGCCAGTTCACCCTCTTCGGCGACGTGTCGCGGGGCAACCGCCCCGGCTTCACCGGCGCCGCGCCGCCCGCGCAGGCCGAGCCGCTCGTCGACGCGGTGGCCGAGCGCCTGCGGTCGCATCACGGCCTACCGGTGGCGCAGGGCCGCTTCGGCGCCAGCATGGCGGTGCTGTCGCACAACGACGGGCCGGTCACGCTCCTGCTCGAGGTCTGAGGGCGCGTCAGGACCGCCCGCGTCAACCCACCGCCCGCGTCAACCCACCGCCCGCGTCAACCCACCGCCCGCGTGGCTGCCGGCAACGCCGTGGCGCCCTCGAAGGCGTTGACCTCCTCGATGAAGCGCTTGAACAGGTAGTTGGCGTCGTGCGGTCCCGGGCTGGCCTCGGGGTGGTACTGCACGCTGAAGACCGGGTAGCGCAGGTGCGCCATGC
>PXAU01000230.1 GCA_003567075.1 Trueperaceae bacterium | reverse complement strand
GCGTCGCAGCCTCCTCGCGACGCTGCTCGGCGCTGCCCTCTCGCTTCCGGCCCTGGCAGCCGGGCTCACGCTCCGTATCGCGGAGCCGCTCGGACCGATCCCAGCAGGCGCCATCACCGGTTTCAACGTCACCGCCGCCTCCCCGGTCGTGCTCAACCTCGACGAGTGGGCAGCGATCGACATCGCCTCGCTGCGGTTCCCACCCGGCAACGACGCCGACGACCATGAACTCACGCCCGACACGCTGCGCGCCTTCGCCCAGACCTGGCAGCTGCTCGGCGAGCCCGACGTGCACCTGGTGACGAACTTCTTCGCGGGCCCCGAGCACGCGGTCGCGGCCGCCCGGACGCTGCAGGAGCTTGGCATCACACCCCGTTGGTGGGCGATCGGCAACGAGCCCGACCTCTATCCACGCAACCGCATGGATCCCTCCTGGACCGCCGAGGTGTACTGCGAACGCTTCCGCGAGATACGGGCAGCGCTCGAGGCGGAGCTGGGCGAGGTCCGCACGAGCGGCCCGGCCGTGTCCGGCTCCAGACCGAGCGGCATGGACTACCTGCGCGAGATCATCGGGCTCTGCGGCGACGTCATCGACCTCGTGACATGGCACGTCTACCCCACCGACGGCACCGTGAGCGACCAGGATGCGCTGGCCACGTCCCGCGTCATGAGCGACGAGATCGCCACGGTGCGCAGCTGGCTTGCCGACCCGATGGTCAACCCGCTCGGGCACGAGCGCGAGGTCGAGATCGGTGTGACCGAGTACGGGTTGTCATGGCGCACGACGAACTTCCGCCATCTCGAGGACATGGTCGCCGCGCTGTGGCTCGCCGAGACGCTCGGGCAGCTCGCCACCCAGGGCGTCGACCTGGGCCAGTACTTCGCGCTCCAAGGCCTCGGCGGTCACGGCCTCATCGACCGGAGCGGCTGGGTCCGGCCGACGTACCATGTGTACGCCATGCTCGCTGGCTTCGGCGGCCACGCCCACCGGGTCGAGGGTGGCGATGAACGCCTCGGTTCGTACGCCGCCGACGACGGCAGCGCCGCGCGCGTGTTGCTGGTCAACCGCTCGCTCGACCCCATCGAGGTGCGGCTCGAGGGCGACGCGCTCGGGACCGATTTCGTCGTGCGTACGCTGGACGACGTCCTCTTCGACGAGGACGCCGGCCCACGAACCACGCGTCAGCCGTCGACCGCCACCGTGCACGTGCCCGCCCGTGCGGTGGTGGTAATCACCAGCGGGCGTTGACCAGCCCCGACGGCGGCAGCGATCCGCCGGCCGGCGCGCACCGAGGAGCGACCATGACCACCACCACGCCGCGCTTCCCCGCCGACTTCATCTGGGGCGTGGCCACGGCGAGTTACCAGATCGAGGGGGCCGTGAACGAGGACGGTCGCGGACCGTGCATCTGGGACACCTTCAGCGCGACCCCCGGCGCGATCGACGGGGGCGACACGGGCGCTGTCGCCTGCGATCACTACCACCGCTGGGCGGACGACGTCGACCTGATGCAACGCCTCGGCGTCAACGCCTACCGCTTCAGCATCGCTTGGCCGCGCGTGATCCCTGCCGGCACCGGCGCGGTGAACCAGGCCGGGCTCGACTTCTACGACCGCTTGGTGGACGGGCTACTGGAGCGCGGCATCGCGCCCTTCGCCACCCTCTACCACTGGGACCTGCCGCAACCCCTCCAGGACGCTGGCGGCTGGCCCGAGCGCAGCATCGTCGACGCCTTCGTCGCGTACGCCGACGCCGTCACGCGCCGCCTCGGCGACCGGGTGGCCGCCTACGCCACCATGAACGAACCGTGGTGCTCAGCGGTGCTCGGTTACGCCCTCGGTGACCACGCGCCGGGCCTGCGCGAGCCCGCCCTCGCGCCCCACGCCGCGCACCATCTCCTGCTCGCGCACGGTGCGGCGCTGGAGGTCATGCGCGCCAACGCCCCCGCTGCACAGCACGGCATCGTGCTCAACTTCAACCCCGCGTCCCCCGCGACCGACACGCCGGCCGACATCGCCGCCGCGAGACGCTTCGACGGCTTCTTCAACCGCTGGTTCCTCGAGGCCCTGCTCGAGGGCCGCTACCCGAGCGACGTGTGGGAGGGCTACGGCGCCGCCGTCCCCGATGTGCGCGCGGGTGACCTCGAGACGATCTCGCGGCCGCTCGACTTCCTCGGCGTCAACTACTACACCCGCATCATCGCCACGAGCGACCTCACCGTCCCGTGGCCCTCGGTGCGAGCAGTGCCCTTCGACAGCACGCCAACGGACATGGGCTGGGAAGTGTACCCGCAGGGGATGACCGAGCTCCTGCTGCGCCTGCAGCACGAGTACGCGCCACCACCCATGTACGTCACCGAGAACGGCGCGGCGTACGCCGACGTGCTCCACAACGGCACCGTGGACGACGCTCATCGCATCGCCTATCTCGAGCAGCACGTGGCCGCCGTGCACGCTGCCATCGAGGGCGGCGCCGACGTGCGCGGCTACTTCGCCTGGAGCCTGCTCGACAACTTCGAGTGGGCACGGGGTTACGCCAAGCGCTTCGGCCTCGTGTACGTCGACTACGAGACGCAAGCGCGCGTCCCCAAGCGCAGCGCGAGCTGGTACGCCGGCTTGATCGCGCGGCACCGCGCCGCGCCGCTGG
>PXAU01000363.1 GCA_003567075.1 Trueperaceae bacterium | reverse complement strand
TGTGAATTACGTAGATGAAAATATTACATCGAAACGCGACTTCCGCCTTTTCTACGATCTGGGCGAAGGGCTTATAGGCGGCAGCGTGGTAAGCCACAGGCCCCGTGAGGATGAAGACGGTTATTTTATGATGCTCGCCTCGCCGGAAATAAAACAAAAATCTGACGCCGAGCAAAATGAACGTAGGAAGACGGTGATATTCGCCATCGACCGCTCGGGCTCGATGCGCGGGCCCAAGATGAAGCAGGCGCGTAACGCCGCAAAGTTCGTCATCTCCAGCCTGAATATAGACGACCTGTTCAATATTGTCGTTTACGACGGAAATATCGAAACCTTCCGGCCCGAACTGGAGCGGATGACACCTGAAACGCGGCAGGAGGCGTTGAACTATGTCGCCAATCTCCGAGCCGGCGGGATGACCGATATCGACGGCGCTATGAAGACTTCACTTGATATGCTGGCACCAGGCGCCGGGCCGTCATACGTGCTGTTCATGACCGATGGACGGCCCACCGTCGGGGAGCTTAATGAAATGAAGATCGCGGAAAACGCCAGGGAACACAATACAGCCGGGGCGAGGATTTTCAATTTCGGCGTCGGATACGATGTCAATGCGAGGCTGCTGGACAGGATAAGCAGCGCACACGGCGGATACACAGAGTACGTCGGGCCGGATGAAGACGTGGAGGCTTCGGTGGCCCGATTTTACTCCCGGCTTACAAGCCCGGTGATGACCGGTATAGGGCTGAAGGTTGCACAAACGGCGGTCAACCGAACCTATCCCGGGATGATTCCTGACATCTTCGAGGGAGGGCAGGTTGTGCTTGTTGGAAGATACACCAAAAGCGGCCCGGCGACCTTTACACTGGAAGGCAAGATCGGTGATGAAAGCCATCTAATGAATATTGAGACCGAGCTGGCCGGGGCTGACAGCAATCATGCCGGCAGGTATGATTTCGTTGAACGAATCTGGGCGCAGCGCCGCATAGGCGCCATACTACAGCAGATCGACCTGCACGGACGGGAAGATGAGCTTGTTGAAGAGCTTGTGGACCTGAGCCGTAAATACGGTATTCTTACTCCTTACACCTCGTTCCTTGCGGATGAGGACGCTGAACGCGGCCGGCCTGCCCGCGAGGAATCCCGGGAAAGAGCCGATGCAGACCTTATGGCATTGCGGACTCCCTCCGGCCATGTGGGTGTTGAGCAGCGCCGGCAGGTGGGCGTTTACCAGCGCTCGGAAACCGTTATGGCTGAAGGTTTTTCGGTCGATACGTCCGGAAGAACGCGCCGGGCTGACACCGTTAGACATGTGGCGGGCCGGACGTTTTTCCAGCGCGGAGATGAATGGCTGCAGGCGGAGCTGCTTAATGAGGACCTGGATGAGGCTGCGATAGAGGAAGTGGAACGATACAGTGACCGCTTCTTCGAACTGGCTTTCGAGACAAGGAACGGACGCGTCCTGGCCCAGAGCGGAGTGGTTATCGTACGCATGGGAGAAAAGATTTATCGAATAGTGGATCCCTCGGAAGAATAGGGTTGATAACCTGCTCGTAATAAGGCCCGGGCAGTGAAAATAAAAATTAGCCCCCGCAGGGGCGGCACTAAGGCATTTCTTCGAGGCTTTTTGCGAAGAACGCTTCACGGAGGCTGCCCAGCCGGTTTTGGGCCTTTGAAAGATGTGTTGCCCGAGAATTGGGTGGAGCAGTAGGGAAGAGGAAAGAAATTCACGTTTTTTGATTTTTTTGCAAAGAAAACTCAATTCACCGAGTCTAATATAGTGAAAAGGGGAATAAAATAGACAGCAATACAGAAATTGCCCTGGTTAAAAAGTTTCAAAATGACGGGTCCGCAGAGGCTTTTGAGGAGTTGGTCAGGGGCTATCTTCCCCGCATCCGGAGGCTTATGTATAACATGACCCTTAACGACGCTGAGGCTGATGACCTTACCCAGGATGCTTTTATCTCCATCTATCAGAATTTGCACCGTTTCCGGAACGAATCGAGGTTGTCCACATGGGTTTATCGCATTTCAGTGAATAAAGCCAACAGTTTTTTGCGCAAGAGGTCGGCTGAAAGAAAAAATTGCGCAGATTGCCTGTCAGAAATCCCCGGGCAACCCGGGAATCAGCCTGACGTATCTTTATCGGGCGCAGAAACAGACCGGGCAGTTACCAGGGCGATTGCCGGTCTCCCGGCAAATCTGAGGACGGCGATTGTCCTGACCGCGATTGAGGGATTGGATTATGACCAGGCCGCCAGGGCCGCAAACTGCCTGAAATCTACTCTATACTGGCGGGTTCACAAGGCTAGAAACCTGTTGAAACGCGATTTGAAAGATTATTTGTGATACGGGGGTGGGGAAACTGATGAAAAATTTAAACAAACTTCTGCAGAGCTGGTCTGAAAGCCGTCAGCCCGGGCAGGAGCATATTGACTCTCTCGCTGAAAAAATATGCCGGGAGGCTGCGGGGATGAAGCCGGGGAATACCGGCAGGATATCAGCGGAAAACCGCGAGCCGTCATGGCGGGAAAAATTTTTCTACGCTTTTTCCGGCGCGGCAATCACGGCTGTGGTTTTTCTGGCGGTTATTAATATACGGCAGCCGGAGGATATGAGTGAATTTGCTGAGGAACCGAGCGAACCCGCCGA
>PXAU01000403.1 GCA_003567075.1 Trueperaceae bacterium | reverse complement strand
GGTGCTCTTGGTTGTGGCGTTGGTGCTGGTGTTGTTGGGTGCGTGTGGGGATGGCGGTGGTCCGGCGCCGGCGGTGTTGAGCGTGTCGATCGATCAAGAGAGTGTGGTTCTGGAGGTTGGGGAGAGCGTGGAGTTGTCGGCCACGGTGGAGGCCGTTGGTGGTGCCAGTAGGGACGTCGAGTGGGCTAGTGACGATGAGGGCGTTGCCACGGTGAGTGATTCGGGTGTGGTGACGGGTGTCGCTGAGGGTGAGGCGGTGATCTCGGCGACGAGTGCGTTTGATGACTCGCGCTCGGGGTCGGTCGTGGTGACGGTGGTGTTGGGCGACGCTGGTGATGATGATGAGGCTGATCTTGATGTGCCTGATGGGGCTGAGATCTTGGTTGCGCCGGTGGTGGAGGTGCCTGGGAGTGCTGTTGGCGATTTGCGGGTTGTGTCGCGGTTGGCTGAGTCCGTGGTAGGGGAGTGGGTGGGTGAGGGGCGCTTCGTCGTTCGTCCGAGTGAGGTGTCGTTGGTTTCGGTTGTTGATGTGTCGCGGTCGTTTGGGTGGATGGCGGTCGCGCCGGCGTGGTTTGGCGGTGGTGTTGGTGGGTTGGCTGGTTCGGATGGCGTGGTGGGGCCGTTGTCGACGGCTGTAGCGATTCTGTTTTCGAATCCGGCCTTTTACCATGGGGGTGTTGATGAGACCGCGGTGATCGTTGGTGTGTTGCGTGAGTTGCCGGAGGTTGCTGCGTTCGCTGATGTGTTGGAGGAGTTCGCGGGTGAGGCGCGTCCGAGCGAGCATCCGGTGGTGTTGGCCGCGTTCGAGGTTGCGTACAACGCGGGTGTCGACGCGCTTGGGGACGCGGTTTCGGAGGCCGCTCTGGCGGTTGCGGACGACGCTTCCGTGCAGCGGACGGGTGATGGTGTCGGTGGGTCGGCGTCTGGGATCAGCGTGCATGCGGTGGATCAGGATGCGGTGCGTTTTTCGGTCGATGCGTCACGCTCGCACATTGAGCCCGTGTGGAGTCCTGGGTTCCAGCTGTGGGCTGGGGAGCGTACCGTGACGTGGTTGGGTCGGTTGTACGAGGTTGAGACGGACGAGGTCGGTCGAGGCGAGGTGGAGCATCGGTTGTTTGATCGTTGGAATGCAGACTTTCCTGTGCGGTTGGATGCTCCGGATCGTCGGTTGAGGTTGGATGCGGAGTACTCGTGGGTGGCGGAGGTGGTTGATCCGATTGGGTTGAGTTTCGAGTTGTTGCGGGCGGCGTATTACTGGGCTGCTGCGGTAGACCAGCGTGGGTTGGAGGTTCCTGAGGGCGCTTACGTGAGCCACATGGTGACGTGCTTCTTGGGTTTCGTGGGTGAGGGGCGCCAGAACGACTTGACGTTCCTTTCTGAGTGGAACGAGATTCATGACGATGTGAGCCGCTTCGATCTTGGTTTGGCGTGTGGGCAGAACGTGATCGAGGGTGGTCTTGATGCGTTGGGGATTCTGCCATTGGATGTCTCGGGGATCCTCAAGGGCCTGGCCGATGCTGGTGATGACGATCTCATCCTGATGGTGTCGACGGTCATGGGTGCGGCGACTGAGGCGGCGTTGGGTGCGGATATGTGGTCGTCGAGTGATTACTTGTCGCTCTTCTATCGTTTCGTCGTTGATGCGATGACGATCGCGACTGAGCACGCCAGCCGTGAGGGTGCGGAAGCGGTTGCGGATGGGTTGTTGGGGTTCTTGAACTACCTCGGTCGTGTGTCGAGTGCTGCGAAGACGGGGGCGCGTATTGGGACGATGTTGCGTGTGACGCCGTTGGAGCGTCATGCGATCATTGTTGGTGATCCGTGGGCGGGTGATGATCCTGGTGACGATGAGGTGCTGGTGGGTGTGGCACCCGAGAGCGTGACGTTGCAGGTGAACGGTACCCAGTCGTTCACCGCAACCGTGACCGGCGCGAGCGACACGAGCGTCACCTGGGAGGCATCGTGCGGCAGCGTGCCTGGTACCGGGAACCCAGTGACGTACACCGCTCCAGCCACCGCGGGCGAGTGCGTGGTTCGTGCGACGAGTGTGGCTGATGGGGATGCGTGGGCTGAGGCGACGGTGTCGGTGACGGCGGCGCCGGTGGTGGGCGTGAGCATCGAGCCTTCGAGCGTGTCGCTTCCGGTGAATGGGACGCAGTCGTTCATGGCGACGGTGACGGGCGCGAGCGATACGAGCGTCACCTGGGATGCTTCGTGCGGCAGCGTTCCCGGCACGGGGAACCCAGTGACCTACACGGCACCAGCCACGGCGGGCGAGTGTGCAGTGACCGCGACGAGCGTTGCTGACTCGTCGAAGAGCGCGACCGCGAGCGTGACGGTAACTGCGAGCGGCGGTGATTTCGAGCCTGCTCCGTCGTACATCAGCATCGAGAACGTCAGCTTGGGCGGCGCGAGTGGTGGCACTCGGCGGGTGGGTTTCGACATCAGTTGGGACGAGTCATGGCGGGGTCCGTCGCGGCCGTCGTGGGTGGCGGCGAGCGATAACTGGGATGCGGCGTGGGTGTTCGTGAAGTACCGCGTGAGCGGTGGCGCGTGGCAGCACGCGACGCTTGCGAGCAGCGGGCATGTGGTGCCGTCGGGGGCGGTGGTGAGCGTGCCGAGTGATCGCGTGGGCGCGTTCATCTACCGCAG
>PXAU01000273.1 GCA_003567075.1 Trueperaceae bacterium | reverse complement strand
GCGACATCACCATGGTCTTCCAGAGCTACGCGCTCTTCCCGCACATGAACGTGTTCGAGAACGTGGCGTACGGGGTGCGGGTGGCGAAGCGACCGAAGGACGAGATCAACGAGCGGGTGCAGGAAGCGCTGGCGATGGTGGGCCTGGAGGCGTTCGCCAAGCGCGCCACCAGCGCGCTCTCGGGCGGGCAGCAACAGCGCGTGGCGCTGGCGCGGGCGCTGGTGATCCGGCCGCGGGTGCTGCTGTTCGACGAGCCGCTCTCCAACCTCGACGCCAAGCTGCGCAAGCGCGTACGCGAAGACATCCGCGCCTTGCAGCAGCGACTCGGCATCACCAGCGTCTACGTCACCCACGACCAGGAGGAGGCGCTCGCGATCAGCGACCGGGTGGTGGTGATGAACCAGGGCCTGATCGAGCAGATCGGCTCACCGCACGATCTCTACACGCGCCCCGCCTCACGCTTCGTGGCGGACTTCATCGGCTCGGCCAACTTCCTCCCAGGCCGCTACGACGGGCAGTCCATCGACGTGCTCGGCTACCGCTACCCGTACGAGCAGGACATCGCCACCGGCCCGGTCACGGTGATGGTGCGGCCCGAGGCGATCGAGTTCGCGTCCGAGGGGCAGGACGGTTTCGAGGCGACGGTGTTCAGCAGCGCCTATCTCGGTCCCGTCACCGAGTACATCTTCGAGGTGGACGGCACCGAAGTGTTCGCGAACATGTCGGGCTTCGGCCTCTCCAGCGCCGAGCGTGGCGACACCGTCCGGTTGCGCTTCCGCTCGGTGGGCGTGTCGCTGCTGCCGGCCTGAGCGAGCAGCGCTGCGCGATCCGTGGTCACGCACGTGTCGCGCCACGACGACGTGGCAGCAGCGATCGAGGCATACGAGGCGCTGGTGGCGGCGAACCGCGCGCTGGGCCAGACCATCGCCCGGACGCGCACCAACGCGTGACACAAGCGGGCGTTCCAGCGGACGCGTGGCCCGCCGGGCCGTCTGCCCTCCCTCACGGACCTGTGGGACGGTACGATCGCCCGCGATGCCGCTTCGTGCTCCCCGTAGGAGCGCGCGCGGCGGCCTGGAGGAACGTCGATGGCTGGACCTCTGTCGGGACGCGTTGCGCTGGTGGCCGGCGCCACTCGTGGCGCTGGACGCGGCATCGCGGTTGCGCTCGGCGAGGCCGGCGCCACCGTGTACTGCACGGGGCGTAGCTCACGCCTCGCGACCAGGCCGGAACGTCCGCCCGATGCCAGCCCGTTCGAGCTTGCCGGGCGCCCCGAGACGATCGAGGAGACGGCAGAGCTCGTCGAAGCGGCTGGCGGTAGCGGCGTGGGACTGCGCATCGACCACACCGACGAGATCCAGGTCGAGGCGCTCGTGGCCCGCATCGAGCGCGATCACGGCCGCCTCGACGTGCTCGTGAACGATGTCTGGGGCTGTGATGCGCTCACAGAGTGGGGGGTGCCGTTCTGGCAGCTCGACCTGGCGAAGGGGCGAACCATGCTCGAGCGGGGCTTGCTGTCGCACCTGATCACGAGCCGCCACGCGGCGGCGCTGATGGTGGAGGCCGGCGCCGGCCTGATCGTCGAGATCACCGACGGCGAGCGGCTCGACTACCGCGGCACCGTGTTCTACGACCTGGTCAAGACCGGCGCGATCCGTGCGGCGCACGCCATGGCCGAGGAACTGCGCCCGCACGGTGTGGCGGCGCTCGCGCTCACGCCGGGCTTCCTGCGCTCCGAGGCGATGCTGGAGCACTTCGGCGTGACCGAGGAGACGTGGCGCGACGCCGTCGCGTTCGACCTGAACTTCGTGCACTCGGAGACGCCGCGCTTCGTGGGTCGGGCCGTGGCGGCCCTGGCGGCCGATGCCGAGGTGATGGCGCGTTCGGGCCGGGTGTGGTCGTCCTGGGAGTTGGCGCGTGCGTACGGTTTCAGCGACGCCGACGGCGCGCGCCCGGATTGGGGCGCCCACGCGGCGCGTCAGCCCTTCGGGCGTGCCGCGCGCGCGGCGCACCGCCGCTTCCTGGCAGCCTTTGGGGATGACGCCTGAGCCCTCGCCGCTGCGGCTCCGCGGTAGGCTAAGGCGGTGCCGGTCACCGACCGGCCCGTAGGTGCCTGATGGAGAGCCGAGCGTACGTGACCCACTTGTTGTCGCTGGCCGCGAGGACCCGCGATCCGCTGCGCCTGGCGTCGGCGTTGCGGGTCCAGTACCCCGACTGGGGGGATCGTGCCAGCTTCACAGCGCTGGGCCTGCGCGGCATGCTCGACCACCTCGGCTGGCCGCTCGACGCTTCGCTCGTCGATCGCTTCGAACGTTTCGCGATGGAACTCGCCGCCCTGCATCCCGAGCCGCTGTGGAGCCTTCGGCGTGAACAGGTGCGGCAGCTTCGGAACGCTATCGAGCGTCCCCGTCCCCTGCTGCTGCGGGTACGGGATGCAGGCCTGGGGATCGATGCGTCGCTCGCGGCGTTGCTCGTCGAGAGCGCCAACCTCGGCCTGACGCTGGCCGACGTGCGGGCCCTGGTCGACGCCGAGCACAAGTTGCCGCGTTCGAGCCTGACGCACCTCAGCGATGTGGGCGACAGCGGCGTGGTCGAGCACCTGCGCGCCTGGCGCGCCACGCTGCCCGACCTCGACGTTCGTCAGTACGTCGACCT
>PXAU01000371.1 GCA_003567075.1 Trueperaceae bacterium | reverse complement strand
GGCAGCAGCACGGCCAGGGTGGAGCCGTTGACGGCCACCTGGTACGGGTGCCCGGCAGGAACGTCGAGCGCGACGCGACTGACGCCGTCGGTGAGGCCGGTGCGGGGCGTGGCGAGCTGCGTCTGCGCGTCCTGGTCGGGGAGTTCGATCGTGATCACGCGCGCCGACGGGTGCCAGCTGCTCTCGCCCCCGAGCGCCGCCACGATGGGCGTCACGGGCACGTAGCTGACGCCGTCGACCAGGATGGCCATGGGGCTGTCGATGCTGCCGCCGCCGTAGCGCACGATGCCGGGACGCTTCACCAGGCCCGCGCGCACGTCGGCCGTGGACTCGATGGTGACGCGTTGGACACCGTCGGAGAAGATCAACCGCTTGCTGGCGTCATCGAAGTCGAGGCGCAGGTCGGCGTGGCGGGCGAAGGCGCCGGCGCGCATGTAGGCGTTGGCGCTGTCGCCGTGACCGACGAAGTAGTACGGGCCGACGTCCTCGTGCAGGTCGCCGTTCAGGGCGATGAAGTTGTGGCGCTCCTGGGCCACGCCGGCGGCCAGCGCCAGCAGCAGCGCCAGAGCCAGCACGAAGCGTGCGAGGGACGGGAGGCCGCAGCGAATCACGTAGTTTTGAGTGTATCACGCGCTGTGCCGGGCGGTGTTATGAATGTCGCGTGTGGGACGGACGTTCTGAGGTGTAGCCAGGGTGGGCGGTGGGTGGGAGGGCGACCTCTCATCGAAGGCCAGCTGGTGGGCCTGACCTGGGCCCGGCTCCCACCTCGACGTACAGGTCGCGCATCGCCGCCACCAGGGCGTCGCGCCGATACGGCGCCGCGCTCGCGCGCACGCCCGCGCGCGAGAGCGCCGCCGCGCGCAGGATCGCCTGCCAGGCCGTCGCCGGCACGCTCGGGTCGTAGAGCGCGCCACTCACGCCCTCGCGCAGCAGTTCGGCCTGCGCGCTGCCGCGCGGTGCCGCCACCGGCGTGCCGACCGTGATCGCCTCGAGCGCCGCCAAGCCTTGGGTCTCGTTGAGCGAGGGGGCGATCAGCACGTCGGACGCGCGCATGGCGGCCGCGACGTCGACCGCCGGGGCCTGCGGCAACACCCGGAGCTGGTCGGGCCAGGGCACGCGCGGGGGCGCCGCGCCGCTGCCCAGGGCGCACCAATCGGCCCGCGGGTGCTCGCGCGCGAGCGCCACGACCGTCTCGAAGCGCTTGTCGGCGCTGCGCCGACCCACGTAGAGCACGCGCGGTGTGCCCGTGGTTCGCGCGCTGCCCGGGCCCGTTCCCGTTGGCGCGGACGCTGCAGACGCTGGCGCGCCACCCACCGTGGCCTCACGCGCGCCCGCGCCCTCGTCCGCTGCCCCGCCCCCGCCCTCGTCCGCGGCCTCGTCCGCGACCGCGGCGCGCTCGAAGGCCGGATCGACGCCGGTCGGTACGACGCGCACGTCGGGGTGGCCGGTGAGTGCGCGCAGCCGTTCGGCGGCGCGGCGACTGGGCGCGAGCGCGACGGCGGCGCGGGCGAAGAGGCGCCGCAGCGCCCAGCGCATGGTGGGATGCACCAGCAGCCAGTTGCGCACGCCGGCCCCTTCCGGGAACTGGTGGACCGTGGCCACGACGGGCACGTCTCGGTAGCGCGCCGCCACGCGGGCGCACACCGGGCCGTAGCCGTGCAGGTGCACGACGTCGGGCGGGTCGTCGGCGAGGGCGCGCAACGCCGTTGCGCCGGTCCACAGCGAGGCCAGGGGGTGGCCCTCGGGCAAGGCGCGCGAGGCCGCCAGCCACACCTCGCGGTAGCCCGGGTGCTCGAACAGCGCAGGCTGCGGCTCGCGCGCGGCCGCCACCACGCTCACGCGCAGGCCCGCCTCCACCAGCGCGCGCGCCCACCAGGCGGCGGCGACGGCGTGCCCGTTGGCCTCGGGCGGGTAATGGTCGGTGGCGACGAGCACGTGCATCGTTGCCGCGTCCTACCACGTGCGCCACAGCGGCGCACCGTACACTCGGGGAGGATGGCTGCGACCGGGGCAGGGCAACCGGCGCCGCCCCTGCGAGGGGTGTACCTGCGTCCGCTGCCCGACACGCTGGTGCCGGCCCGGCACTCCGCCGGCGCACGGGTACGCGCGGCGCAGCTTCAGGCCTTCTTGCGGCCGTTGCAGGCGTTGGCGGCCGAGCGCTTGCCGCTGCACGGCAGCGTGACGCTCTCCGTGGTGGGCTCGGACGACTGGCGTCGCGTGTGCCGCTACCCCTACGGCTTCGCCTTCACCCGCACCCGGCCGACCGCGGCCTCGCGCGCCGGTGCAGCGGGGCCCTCGGCCGACGTGATCGTCCCGGCCGACCATCCGGGGCGGTTGCTACGACGCTTCGACGAGGTGCTGCTGCGCGCTGCCCGGGCCGGGGTGCGGCCGCCGCGGCCGGGAGGTGCGCCGGCAGCCGGCACCAACCTGCCCGCCCACGCCGTGCCCGCCCACGCCGTGCCCGCATCCGACGCCGGGCTCGATGCCGAGCCGCTGGTGCCAGCGGACCCACTGCCAGCCACCGACGCCGGACCACCGGCGCGCGCGCCAGCCGCGCTCGAGGCGCCGGCTCCCTCCGGTGACGTGCGTGAACTGCTCGATCTGATCGTCGGCCACGAGTGGGGGCACGCCGTGGCCAGCCTGGCCGGCCTGCGGCTCCGGG
>PXAU01000098.1 GCA_003567075.1 Trueperaceae bacterium | reverse complement strand
GCGGGGCGAAGCCACGGGCGCAGCGACATCGAAGACGATCTCCTCAACGCAGCCCGCTCGGACCCACGAAGGGGTCCGCCCAAGAGGGTGACCGATCCGGAACACCGAGTCCCGCGTGACGTACCACGCGAGCACCCTTCCTTAGGTCCGTCTTCCGGACCGCCAATGCACGCTCACCGACACATGACCTCCCAGATCACATCCAGCAACAAGACGCATGCAGCATGCGAACGGGGCCGGGGGGCGCGCGCTTGCGCCTCCCATAGGCAGTCGGTGCCGCCACATGGGCGGACGCTGGCTGTCGCTACGGCATCATTCTAGCGCACGCAGCACCGCAGTGCGCGAGCGGCCTCACGGCAGGGCATCGGTCGCGGATCGATCCACCCCTCCTCGTCGGTCAGCAGCGATCGCACCACCTGCCCGCGCTCCGGCATCCGTGCATGCACCACGCCGAGTGGGAGCCCGTAGGGAGTGCTTGCGTTCGGGTTGATGGCCTGTTCATGGTGGTCTCCCGGGTGCTGCTCTCCCGGATGGGGAGGTCGTCATGGCTGGTCGCTCGCAGTTCGTGTCGGTCAATCTGCGGCGTCGGAACGCTCGCTTGACGGCGTTGCGTGAGGCGGCACGGGTCGTACTCGAGAACCTCGCCGCCGAAGCGACCGATCGGCTGATCGAGCTGCATCGACGCCTTCGAGGCGCGGCTGGACTCGACCGTTGGCCATCATGGCGTCGTCGATACGGTGAACCTGACGCCGATCACCCAGGAACATCCACTGCTGAACGACGAAGGCGCTCGAGTGCCCCAGAACCGTGCGTGCCACACGCGTCAGGAGCGTAGACACGGTGCGAGGAGGAACGCCTCGCCACCAAGTTCTGTCACCGCTACGAGGGCAACGTCCTGCGCGCCCGACTGCGGACGTCCGACGAGGTCCCCCGACAACTCGCCGCCTCCCTCGAGGCGCTCCGAACCGATCACGTCGACCTCGACCGGACGAGCCACGCGCACGACGTCGGAGACGAAGCGATTCACCTGGTCGACATGGCGACGTGGGCGCTGGCCGGCACGCGGGTACGCGAGCGACGCGCAGTGTGCGCTAGTACACTGGCGGCGCGTAGACGCTCACCGTCACCAGCGGCGCACCGTCGGCTGCACGGATCTCGTGGCCCTCGCCGGCGGCGATCAGCAGGAGATCCCCGACCTCGAGGGCCACCCGCTCCCCCTCGACGACCGCACTCCCGGAGCCGGCCGCCACGAACAACCACTGGTCGCTCGTGGGGTGACGGTTGTCGGGTCCGCCCGTCGCTTCGCCCGGAGCCAGCGTCATGAACGCGCCCTGTGACCGCGCGGTTGCACCGACGACCTGGAACCCGGCCGCCTCGGCGCTCGTCATCCGATATCGCTCCATGCACCATCGTAGCGGCATCAGCGCATGCTCGTGTGGCAGGACGAGGGCAGCGAGGTCTTCGAGGAGATCAGAATCCCATCTCGGCCAACCAGGCCACGAGCGCTTCCTGGCGGGCTTCGACGTCATCGCGCCCTTCGTCGTACCGGCCAGCCTCATGGTCTCCAGTTATCTTGCCGTCGAAGATGAACAGCACCCGCTCGGCTCTGGTGGCCACCCTGACGTCGTGGGTGACCAACACGATGGTGGTTCCAGTGCGATGCACGTCCGCGAGCAGCGCCATGATCTCACCGGCCGAGGTCGAGTTCAAGGCGCCGGTCGGTTCGTCACCGAAGATGACCTTCGGGTCGCCCATGAGCGCGCGACAGATCCCCACCCGCTGTAGCTGCCCGCCCGAAGCCTGGGACACGCCACGCGTCTCGAGTTCCTCGATGCCCGTCATCTTCATCAGCGCCCGGGCCTTCTCGCTGATCTGCCCGGCATTCTTCGTGCCATCGCGCACGGAGGGAAGGATGACGTTGTCGAGCACGTTCAGGTTCCTCAGCAGGGTGGGCTGCTGGAACACGAAGCCCATCTTCTTCCGCCGAACGTCGGCCAAGGCGCCGTCACTGAGCCGCGCGAGCTCCTCACCATCGAACACGACGCTGCCGCTGTCGACGTCGTCCATGCCGCTGAGCGCGAACAGCAGCGTGGTCTTCCCCGATCCCGACGGGCCCATGATGGCAACGAACTCACCCGCGCTGATGTCGAGGGAGTCGCCGTCGAGGACGTTTCGCCTTTCCCTACCGACGCCGAAGGACTTGACGACGGTGTCACTGACGATGATCGACCCCATGGCTCACTCCCGCATGCTCTCGGAGACTTGGATCGTGCCTTCGTCCAACGTTCCGAACACCGTGCCCAAAAGCACCGCGAGAGCCATCAGTGCGGGAGCGATCAGATACGCCTCGAATGGATTGACGACGAACGCGAACGACGAGGCTCCGAACGCGCCGATCACGGCGCCGGCCAGGTACTCCCCGAGCGTGTTCGCCAGGAGCGTGCCGAGCAGCACCCCGAGGGCGAGCACGAACACCGAGCGCACCAGGTACTGGGTCTTGATGTCCGATGCCGTGAACCCGATCGACTTCAGCACCGCGATCGTGTATCGATCCTTGGCGATCAGCATGCGCATGAAGAGCAGCGTGATCAGCGCCGCAACGACCAGCGAGACGCCGACGGACGCGTACGAGGCCGTCCCTACGGCGCGGATGGTCGGTCCGTAGGT
>PXAU01000094.1 GCA_003567075.1 Trueperaceae bacterium | reverse complement strand
TGCTGCCCGCGCAGGCCGACGAGCACGCTGAGGTGGAAGAGCAGGTCGGCGGCTTCGTCCAGGAAGGCCTCGTCGTCGTCGTGCAGAGCGGCGACGACCGTCTCGCCGGCCTCCTCGATCACCTTCTGCCCCGCGTACCCCAGGCCGCGCCCGTGCAGGCGCGTGACGTACGAGCCCTCGGGCAGCGAAGCGAGGCGCGACGCCACCACCCGTTGCAGCAGTTCCATCGCAGCGCCGATCTCGCTCCCACCAGCCGCAGCGGCGGGCGCCTCGGCAGCGGCGCCTGGCACGACGCTGAAGAAGCAGCTGCGCGCGCCCGTGTGGCAGGCCGGTCCGGCAGGCTCGACGCGGTAGAGCACGGCGTCGGCGTCGCAGTCGTAGCGGATCTCGCGCACGCGCTGGACGTTGCCTGAGGTCGCGCCCTTGTGCCACAACGCATCGCGCGAGCGCGAGTGGTAGTGCGCTTCACCGCTCGCCAGCGTGCGCTCCAGCGCCTCGCGGTTCGCGTAGGCCAGCATCAGCACCTCGCCGCTGTGCACGTCCTGCGCCACCACCGGCACCAACCCGCGCTCGTCCCACGCGATCGCGTCCAGCGCGGCCTCGTGCGTCTGCGCGCCTCGAGCGCGCCGGCTCATGCCTGCGCCCCCCGCTCGAGCGCCTGCGCGAGGTCGTCGATCAGGTCGTCGGCGTGCTCGATGCCCAGCGACAGGCGCAGCAGGTCGCGCGGCGTGGCCGTGCCCTCGGGCTCGACGCTGGCGCGGTGCTCGATCAAGCTCTCGACCCCGCCCAGGCTGGTGCCGCGGCGCCACAGACGCACCGCCGCCGCCACCCGCATGGCCGCGACCTCGCCGCCGGCGAGCTGGAAGGCGAGCATGCCACCGGCGGCTCGCATCTGACGCGCCGCGACCTCGCTGCCGGGATGCTCGGTCAGGCCGGGGTAGTGCACCGCAGCGACGGCCGGGTGCTGGGCGAGGAAGCGCGCGACCGCGCCGGCGTTGGCCGCCTGGGCGCGCAGCCGGTGCGGCAGCGTGCGTAGGCCACGCAGCGTCAACCAGCACTCGAAGGGGCTCGGCACCGCCCCCTCCACCTGCTGCAGCGCGCGCACGCGGGCGAAGGCCTCGCTCGGCCGTGCCTCGATCACCGCGCCACCCAGCACGTCGGAGTGACCCGCCAGGTACTTGGTGGTGGCGTGGACGGCCAAGTCGACGCCGAGCGCCACCGGGTCGGCCCAGGTCGGGGGGGTCCAGGTCGCGTCCAGTGCCACCAGTACGCGCTCGTCTGGCGTGAGCGCGCCGGCAGCCAGCAACCGGTCAGCGTGGCGGCGCGCCAGCGCCACCACCCCCTCGACGTCGGTCACGTGCAGCATCGGGTTGGACGGGGTCTCGATCCAGACGAGCCGGGTGCGCTCCCCCAACGCCGCCTCGATGGCCCCAAGGTCGCGCTGGTCGACCTCGCTGAGCCGCAGGCCGGCGGGTGCCAGCACCTCGCGCAGCAGCACGCGCACGCCGTGGTACATGTCGCGCGGCACGACCACGTGGCTGCCGGCCGGCAGCGAGCGAAACACGGCCGACGCCGCTGCCGACCCCGAGGCGAAGACGGCGGCCGCGGGCGCGCCGTGCAGGAGCGCCAGGGCGCGTTCGAGCGCGTCGCGGGTGGGATTGGCGCTGCGGCTGTACACGTAGCCGAGCGGGTAGCTGCCGTCGGCAGCGCGCTCGAAGGTGGTGCTGAGGTGGATGGGCGGTGCGATCGCACCGGTGACGCCGTCGGGCTCGAGCCCGAGGTGGACGGCCAGCGTGTCGGGATGCAGGGCGCGCTCGCTCACAGCAACCTCACGTGCACACCGTGTTCGGCCAGGTAGCGCTTCACCTCTGGCACCGTGGTCTCGCCGCGGTGGAAGATGCCGGCGGCCAAGGCGGCGTCGGCGTCCGCCTCTTGCAAGACGGCGCGCATGTGCTCGGCGTTGCCCGCGCCGCCCGAGGCGATCACGGGCAGGTCGACCGCGCGCGCCACCGCCGCGGTAGCGGCCAGGTCGTAGCCGGTGGTCATGCCATCGGCGTCGATGCTGTTGAGCACGATCTCGCCCGCACCCAGCGCCTGGCCCTGCTCGGCCCAGGCGAGGAGGTCGAGCCCGGTGGGCCGCCGGCCGCCGGCCACGTACACCTCCCAGCCGCGACCGTCGGCGCGGCGCTTGGCGTCGATCGACAGCACCACCGCCTGCGAACCGTAGTGGTCGGCAGCGGCGCGCACGACCTCGGGCTCGTGCACCGCGCCCGAGTTGATCGAGACCTTGTCGGCGCCCGCGTCGAACAGCACCCGGAAGTCCTCCAGCCGTCGTACGCCGCCACCGATCGTGAGCGGCATGAAGCAGCGCTCCGCCACCCGCGTGGCCACGTCGACCATGCTGGCGCGTCCCTCGGCGGTGGCGGTGATGTCGTAGAAGACCAGTTCATCGGCGCCCTGCCGGTCGTAGCGGAGTGCCAGCTCGACCGGATCGCCCACGTCGACCAACTCACCGAGCTCCACCTTGCCGAACTGCTGCCCGCGGGTGGTGCGGCCGTCGTGCACGTCGAGGCACAGGATCACGCGTTTCGCCAACACGCCCCGGAGTGTACCGCCCGCCGTGCGGCGGTGGGTCGCGTGCGGGCGGGTTGGGGGTCGCGTGCGGGCGGG
>PXAU01000416.1 GCA_003567075.1 Trueperaceae bacterium | reverse complement strand
TTCGAGCATCGACTCGGCGATGGTGGCTTCGAGGGCGCGAACGACGCGATCGAGGCCTGGTCGAGGTCGTCCGCCTACGAGCGCTGCGCGCCGTACGACCTGCAGGTGTTCGACCAGCGCTTCCGTGGACCGGAGGACCCGGCGTCCGTGGTCGAGTTCTGGATCCCGGTGCGGCCGAAACCGAACTGAGCGCGCGCTCGGCGTCCGCGAGGCCTACTTGTCCGGGTTGGGGATCATGATGTCCCGCATCATCTGGCACAACTCGGCGTAGCCGCCGATGAACTGCCGCAGCGTCCGCCTGGTGGCGCCGTACCCCTCGAACTGCTCGATCGTCATGCCGTCGGGCTCGTAGGCCTTGCGGAACTCCTCGAACTTGTCCAGCAAGCCGTTCACGATGGTCGGGTCGACCGGATCGTGGATCCGTTCGATCACCGGCACGTCGGAGCCGTTGAAGCGTTTGGCCCAGGCGTACGGGATGGTGGTGACCACGTCGCCGCCGATGAACTGCGACCAGTGGAGGTGGTTGCGGTAGGCCGCCGCCAACAGCCGGGCGCGGTAGCCGCGCTCCTGGTAGATGCCGTAGGCGCGCTTCATGACCGCGACGCCGGCCCAATCGAGGTACGCCGGGTCGACGATGATGTCGTGCTTGTTCGCCACCACCTTGAGCCAGTCGTCGGTGCGCCCGACCATGACGGTGCTGACCGGCGCCATCTCGGCGACGTCCAAGCCCTCCTGCTCGCGCCGCTTCAGGCCTCGCTCCACCGCCTCGCCGACGGCGAGCGCTTGCGGCACGGTGAAGGAGACGGTGGCGTTGACGCTGATGCCGCGATAGGTGGCCTCTTCGATGGCCTCCAGCCCTGCCGCGGTCACCGGCATCTTCACGTTCAGGTTGGGGATCACCGTCGTGAAGTGCAGCGCTTGCTCGACCATCGCCTCGGGGTTCCGGTTGAACTTGGCGTTGGTCTGCATCGACAAGCGGCCCTTCTTGCCCTTCGTCGCCTCGAAGGTCGGCCGCAGCAGCGCCGCCGCCTTGGCGGCCATCTCGTCGATCAAGCGCCAGGCCACGTCGTCCTCGGTGGCCTTGGGCATCTCCCGGATGATCTGGCGGATCCGGCCGTCCCAGTCCTGGTAGGCCTTCTTCAGGACGTCGACGACGATCACCGGGTTGGTCGTGGCGCCGACCGCCCCGTGCTCGACACCGTAGCTGAGCTCGTCCATCGCACACGAGTCGTTCCAGTAGTCGGTCGGGGTCGTCTCGCTCATCTCGTGCAAGGGGCTCTTGTACGTGCTCATCGTCACTCCTCCGTCCGCTCATGGTACCGCGTGGCGCAGCGGACGCTGTCACGCGTGCGCGCTGAGCCGAGCCGACGCGTGATCGCGCGTGTATGCACTCGCGCCCCGGTCAACCTGCCCCTGCGGCGCCGTCGGCGCCGGCGTATGCTCGAGCGAACGCATGCGCGAGCCGAACGTGCCGCTGACGATGGTCCGGCCGACCCTGTCGGGTCTGCCTACGTACGACGTGCCGGCGCAGCATGCGCTCCGGCCCTACGCGCCGGGCGACGAGCGCGCCTGGGTCGCGATCCAGCGCGCCGCCGACCGCTACAACACCATCGACCCGTCGCTCTTCGCGCGCGAGTTCGGCGACGACGTTGACGCGCTGCAGCGGCGCCTCTCCTTCCTGGTCGGACCCTCGGGCGAGGCGATCGGGACGGCCGCGGCCTGGTTCGGTGAGGCGCACCGCCCGAACTCGTTCGGTCGCGTGCACTGGGTGGCGATCCACCCGTCGCACCAGGGGCGCGGTCTCGCCAAGGGGCTCTTGCATCATGTCTGCGTGGCCCTGCGCGAACTCGGCCACCGGCGCGCCTACCTGACCACCTCCTCGGCGCGGATCGCCGCCATCACGCTCTACCTCCGCTTTGGCTTCGTGCCCGAGGTCATCCGCAGCGAAGAGGCGGTGGCTTGGGCGGCCGTGGCGCAGGAGGTGCCCGGCCTCGGGCGCCTGCTCGCGCCCTAGCCCGACGAACGGGCGAGGCCCCACACGGTGAGGTCGGTCCCGAGCGCGGCGGTACCGAGCACCGTGAAGCCGTGGCGCTCGTAGAAGCCGACGTTGGCGGCGTCCTCGGTGGTCGTCGTGACCGTGCGCCGCTGCGCGTCGGCGCGCTCGAGGACGTGCCGGACCAGGGCGTTGCCGAGGCCCAGACCGCGGGATGCCGGGCTGGTCCCGAGCAGGTTGAGGTGCAGCCGCGGACCTGCGACCGCTACGGTGGCAGCGCTGGCCGCGGCGCCGTACGCCTCGTAGCGCGCCCGGGCCGCGGCGCCCAGCTCCGCCCACAGCGCTTCGCGATGGCCGTCCAAGGCGTCGCTGCTCGGTCCGTCGGAGCCCGAGACCAGCGCCACGCCCGCCAGCCTGCCGCCGGCGAAGGCACCAAGCACGGGCTCGCCGCGGAGCCGACGGGCGGTCACCCAGCGGGGTGTGGGGGCGGGAAGCCCCGTCCTTCAGGGCGGGGAGGGATAGCCCCCACGGGGGTTTCGTCTCGCCCGGGAACGCACGACTACCTGATAAACTAAGGCATGCGGGAGCGTGTGCGGTACGCGTACCGCCTCCGTCCAGGGCGTGCTGCTGAGCGGGCGTTGATCGCCGAGTGGCACCGCACCCGCTGGGTGTGGAACCAGG
>PXAU01000093.1 GCA_003567075.1 Trueperaceae bacterium | reverse complement strand
CGCGCTGTTCCTGGTCGTCGGCGGCGCGCTCCTCTACCTGGCGCGTCGGCACGCCAGCGACTGGCTCATGTTCGCAGCCTTCCCTGCGTTCGGCCTGGCCTTCGCCTCGGCGGTGCAGGGCGATCTCGGGGGTGCCGGCTTCCTGGCCTTCACCGGCGCCGGCTTCCTGGCGCTGGTGGTGGCCGAGCCCAAGCGTTGGTGGGCGGTGATCCCGGCAGGCACGCTGTTCACGCTGGCGGTCATCACCTGGTCGGGCGACGCGCTCAGCCCGCAGGGGACCGGAGCGGTCCTGTTCCTGGGCCTGGCGGCCACCTTCCTGGTGGTGTGGCGCGGCACCGCGCACCCGCAGGCGTGGGCGGTCATACCGGCCGCGGGGTGCCTGGTGATGGCGCTGGTGGTGGGCCTGGCCCTCGCCGACTGGGTCGTGCCGGTCGTGCTGATCGCGATCGGTGCGGTGCTGCTGCTGCGCGGGCAGATGCGCCAACGCGGCCGCTAGGGGACCTGCGGCGGGGCTGAGAGCACGCCCGTTCGCCGCCGGGCGACGGCTGCGTCGCGTGTGGGGGCTTCGTTGCTGCTGCTGCGCGGTTCGTCCCGTTGACGCGCGTGGCGGGAAACGCTACCCTGCAAGGGCATGTGCAAACAATCACAAGCGTGGCCTCGTTGACGGCGGAGTGACGGCACACCAGTGCACGTAGAGAGGATGTGACGGGATGGACCAACGGCGCATGTCACGCAAGGAGTTCCTCAGGACGGGCGCGAAGCTGGCGGTCGGCCTCACCGCGGGTGTCGGGGCCATGACGTTGCTTCCAAGGCGGGCCGCAGGGGCGCCCTACAGCGTCCCATCGCTTCCGTGGCCGTACGTGGAGTTGGATGTCGAGGAGGCGCGCAAACGCGGGTACGCGGGCTACTACTCGGGCAAGGGATGCTCGTACGGGGCGTTTCACGTCATCATCTCGATGCTGCAGGAGGAGGTCGGGGAGCCGTACGCGTCGATGCCGACCGAGTTCCTCGAGTGGGGTCGAGGCGGCGGTTGGGGCTGGGGGACGCTGTGCGGGGCGCTGACGGGCGCGCTCACCGCCATCAACGTCTGTAAGGAGAGGGGTGTCGCCAGGAAGCTCGGCGACGAACTCCTGGGCTGGTACACCCAGACCGCCTTCCCCACCGACATCAGCAACCTCTACGCCGTCGAGGGTAGGTTCCCGGACACCAGGATCCGCGACGAGCAGGTGCAGACGGTGTGCGGTTCACCGCTATGCCACGTCTCCGTCTCTGAATGGGTGGCGGCTGCGAACGTTGGTGCATCCAGCCCCGAGCGAAGCGAGCGTTGCGGCAGGCTGACCGGCGACGTCGCCGCGTACACCGTCCAGATCATGAACGACGAGCTGAAGGAGACCTTCGCGCCGCTGTACGCCGCGCCTGCGTCGGTCGCCTACTGCATGGACTGTCACGGGAGAGACGCCCTCGACGACACGCTGGGGAAGATGGAGTGCACGCAGTGCCACGGCGACCACACCGGCCGACTCACGGCTCGGGATTGGGGCGCGACCCCGACCCATCAGGTGCGGCAGCACGATCCCGGCCCGTTCGCCCGCCGGACCACGATTCGCTTCGCTACGCCGTCCGCCGGCGTCGTGTGGCTCGCGATCTACGACATCCACGGCAGACTCGTCAAGAACCTGGTCAACCTCGAGCACTACCTCCAGGGGCTCCACGACGTCGTCTGGGACGGGACGAACAACCGCGGTGAGCGCGTGGCCAGCGGCACGTACTTCTACCGGCTGCAGGCCGGGACCCACGACGAAACGCAGCGCATCAACCTCTTCTGACGGTCGCCCTCGTCGACCTGCGTGGTGAGCCTGCCCAGGCAGGCTCACCAGCACCACCGGCGAGCGCCAACCCCCTCATGCCCAACCACCAGCAACACCAACCTTTGACACCAACCTCATGGACTGCTCAGCTGTCGGGTGCCAGGGCGTCGCGCAGCGTGTCGCCCAGCACGTTGATGGCCAGCACCATCGCCAGTAGGACGAGCCCCGGGATGGTGGAGATCCACCAGGCGACGGCCAGGAACACCTGCCCTTCGGCCAGGATGCCGCCCAAGGTGGGCGTGGGCGGGCGGATGCCGAGGCCCAGGAAGGACAGGCCTGCCTCGGCCAGCACAAGGGCGCCGAACTGCAGCGTGCCATCGACCAACAGGAGCGGCGCCACGTTGGGCAGCACGTGCGCGCGCAGCGTGCGCGGGGTGCGCGCGCCGAGCGCGCGCGAGGCCTGCACGAACTCCTCGTCGCGCAGCTCCAGCGTCTTGGCGCGCACCAGCTTGGCGAAGCTGACCCAGCCGGTGAGCCCCAGCGTGAGCACGACCACCGTGGGACTCGCGCCGACCGCGGCGATGATGGCGATCGCGAGCAGGATGAACGGCAACGCCATCAGGGTCTCGGTCACGCCGGTCACGATCGAATCGATGAGGCCACCGAAGTAGCCCGCCAGCAGGCCCATCACCGTGCCCACCGACAGGGCCAACACCAGCGCCGCGCCGCCGACCAGCAGCGAGGTGCGCAAGCCATGCAGGACCCTCGCCGCCAAGTCGCGCCCGAGTTGATCGGTTCCGAGGAGGTAGTGCACGCCCGCCTCGGTCACGTACCCCGGCGGGCGGAGCGTGGCACGCAGGTCCTGATCGGTGGGGCTGCGCGG
>PXAU01000365.1 GCA_003567075.1 Trueperaceae bacterium | reverse complement strand
GCCCGCAGCACCAGCGGCCGCACCGCGGCCACGCGCGCCGCGCTCCAGGCCTCCAGCCGCACACGGCGCCAGATGCCGGCGGTGACGAGCGTCGGGCCCCAGTCCCAGCCGAAGTTGCAGGCCATCTTGCGGATGTAGTTGTAGGGGATGCCGTGGACGTTGACGTGCGGCAAGGGGCCGCGTTCGGCCTCGAACGCGTGCGCGTAGCGCACGGCTGACGCGAACGTGATCACCAGTTCGTTGCCCTGCGCGCGCAGCAGCGGCGCCACCGGGAAGCGGTAGGCGAGGTGCATGTTCTCGCTGCGGCCGAGCGGCTCGCCGTTCAGCGTCAGTTCGGCGACCGTGTCGAGCCCGTCGCACACCAGGTCGATGTGCCCCTGAGCGAGCAGGTCGGCGTCGACGTCGAAGGTGCAGCGGTAGCGCCAGTCGGTCTCGCCGATCCACGCCAGGGTCTCCTCGACGCGGCCGAGGTAGGGATCGGGGATCAGCCCTGCGCTGAGCAGATCGGTGTGGACGCATCCCGGCACCGCGGCCGGCACCTCGCGGTCCCGCAGCGCTGCCGGCACGTCGTTCGGGTTGCCGGCGTGGTGGAGCGTCCAGCCATCGTGCAGGTCGCGAACGATCATCTCGGGCCTCCCGCCCCCTGCCCGACCGGGTGGACCCAGTCGGCCTCCAGCTTGGTCACGGCGCGCGTCCGGATGTCGGTAGCCGACGCCCCGACGAGCACCTCGAAGTCGCCTGCCTCCGCCACCCAGGCGGCGCGCGCGTCGTCGAAGAACGCCAGCGCGCGCATGTCCAGCGCCACGCGCACCGTGCGCGTCTCACCGGGCTCGAGGAACAGCTTGACGAAGCCCTTGAGCTCCTTGGGGGGCCGCTGCAGCGTCGAGCGCGGATCGCGCACGTACACCTGCACCACCTCGGCGCCCGCCCGGTCACCGCCGTTGGTCACGTCGAGGCGCACGGTGACGGCGTCGCCGGGCGCGAGTCGCTCCCGATCGGCCACCGCCTCGCCGTACTCGAAGCGCGTGTAGGACAGCCCGAAGCCGAAGGGGAACAGCGGCGTCACGCGCTTCGCGTCGTAGTAGCGGTAGCCGACGAAGAGCCCTTCGGCGTAGCGCACGCGGCCGTTCTCGCCCGGGTAGGCCAGGAACGTGGGGTTGTCCTCGAGCCGCGCCGGGAACGTGAGGGGCAAGCGGCCCGACGGGTTCACGTCGCCGAAGAGCACGTCCGCGATCGCGTCGCCGCACTCCTGACCCGGGTACCAGGCCTGCAGCAGCGCCGGCACCCGCGGCAGCCACGGCATCGTCACCGGCGAGCCCGACTGCAGCACGACCACGGTGTTTGGGTTCGCCGCCACCACCCGCTCGACCAGCTCGTTCTGCCGCCCGGGCAGGTCCATGTGCGGGCGATCCACGCCCTCGCTGTCCCACTCGTCGTTCAACCCCACGCACACCAGCGCCACGTCGGCGCCGGCCGCCGCGGCCGCGGCACGCGCCAGCGCGTCGTCACCGAGCGGCTTCGTCACGCCCACGCGGACCGCCCGGATCGGCAGCGCGACCGGCGCGTCGGCGCCGAACTCGACGCGCAGCTCGTAGCTGCGCCCGGCCTGGAGCGCGAGCGTGGCGCGGCGTTCGTCGCTGCCCTGACCGAAGTAGGTGTCGCCCGGCCGCCAGCCCTCCCAGGCGTCGATGAGCAGCGACCCGTCGACGAAGAGGCGGCTGCGGCCGGCGCTCGCGAGGCCGAAGCGGTGTTCGCCGTCCTCGTCCGGCGTGAGGCGCGCGACCAGCCTGGCCGAGAAGCGCATCGGGTCCAGCCCCTCCGGGAGATCGCCCGCCCACAACCGCTCGCCCGCCTGGTCCTGCTCGCTCGCCAGCTCGGGGCCCGAGAGGTCGGGGGTGCCGAAGTAGGCGATGTCGACGGGCCCCGGCAGCAGCGGGACCAAACGCTCGTTGCTGCACCCAACCTCGTGCAGCACGCGCACGCCGTCACCGGCGCGGGCGCGGATGCCCTCCAGCGGGCTCACGCGGTGGTGCGCGTTCACGCGCGCGCTGCCGCCGCCCATGATGCGCGCGACGGCGGCGTTCGGGCCGATCACCGCCACGCTGCGAAGCCGCCCGGCGTCGAGCGGCAACAGCGCCCGGTCGTTCTTCAGCAGCACGATGCCTGCCGCGCCCGCGCGACGGATCAGGGCGCGATGCTCGGGCCGATCCACGGCACGTTCGTCCGGGATCGCCGGGTCACGCAGCGCCCCCACGCGCTCCAACAACCGCAGCAGCCGCGCCGCGCTGCGGCGCACCGCGTCCGGAGCGACCTCGCCCGCCCGGACGGCCGCGACCAGCGCCGGCCCACGCCACCGGGTCGGGCCCGGCATCTCCAGGTCCTGGCCCGCCTCCACCGCCGCGGCGGTGCTGTACGTGCCGAACCAATCCGACATCATCAGTCCATCGAAGCCCCACTCCTCACGCGCGATGGTGGTGAGAAGGCGTGGGTGCTCGCCCGCGTACGTGCCGTTGAGCTTGTTGTAGGCCGACATGATCGCCCACACCCGCGCTTCGGTGACGGCGGCCTCGAACGGAGGCAGGTAGATCTCGCGCAGGCTGCGCTCGTCGATCTCGGAGCTCAGCGACATCCGCTCGAACTCCGACTCGTTGCCCACGAAGTGCTTCACCGTCGCAGCGATGCCCTGCTCCTGAAGCCCCCCAATCGCGGCCACCGCCATGCGCGACGTGAGGTGCGGGTCTTCGGCGTAGCACTCGAAGGTGCGGCCGGCGAGCGGCGAACGGTGGATGTTCACCGTCGGCGCCAACAGCACGCGTGCGCCCTTCGTGCGCGTCTCCTCGGCCAGCGCGCCGCCGACCTCCCGCACCAGCGCCACGTCCCACGTGGCGGCCAGGGCGATGCCTACGGGGAAGCAAGCGGCAGGCACGCCGCCGACGAGACCTCCCGCACCGCGCGCGCCGTTGGGCCCATCGGTGACCTTGATCGCCGGCACTCCCACGCGTGGCACGGGTGTCGTCGTCCAGGCCGACGCGCCTGCCAGCAGGGCGACCTGTTCCTCCAGCGTCAAGGCGTCCAGCAGGTCGTCGATCGGGCGTTGCGTCACGGTCGGCTCCTCACACCCACGTGCGGAGGCCGATCGCCTCCGCTCCGGCTGTCGTCCGGGGTCTCGTCGGTTCGCGCGCGTGCGCTCACAGGATCCACTCGCGGCTGAGCGTCGGCACGTCGGCCAGGAGCCGCTTGGTGTACTCGTGCTGCGGATCGCGGATGATGTCGTCGGCTGGGCCCTCCTCGACGATGCGCCCTAGATGCATGATGAACAGCCGATCGGAGGTGTAGTAGGCCATCCCGATGTCGTGGGTGATGAACATCACCGTGAGCCCGAGGCGCGTGCGGAGATCGAGCAGGATGTTCAGGATCGCCGCGCGCGAGGAGGCGTCGATCATCGAGGTGGGCTCGTCGGCGATGAGCACGCCCGGCTGCACGACGAGCGCGCGAGCGATCATGACGCGTTGGCGCTGCCCGCCGGAGAGTTGATGGGGGTGCTTCGTGAGCATGTCGTCGACGTCGAGTCCGACGATGTCGAGCGCCTCGCGGACGCGCGCAATCCGCTCCGCGCGCGGCGGCCTGCGCGGGAAGAGCTTGAAGGCGTTCAGCATGCAGCGGCGCACGCTGTAGAAGGCGTTGAGCGAGCCGAAGGGGTCCTGGAACACCGCCTGCACGTTGCGCCAGTAGCTGCGCATGCCCTCGCGCCGTCGGAGGGTGTCCAGATCGACGCCCCGGTAGCGCACCGTCCCCTCGGTCGGCGGCAGGAGCCCCAAGAGCATGCGAGCGACGGTGGTCTTGCCGCTCCCGGACTCGCCGATGAGGGCCACGACCTCGCCGGGACGGATGGCGAGGTCGACGCGGTCGACCGCCAGGTTCGCGTGACGGCCCGAACCAAACACCCGCGTGAGCCCTTCGACGGCCAGGATGGGCCCGTCGCTCACGGCCGCTCGGCGTTGGGTTGATCGCGGTGCAGCCAACACCACACCTCCCTCCCGTCGATGCCGAAGGGCCGCGGATCACGATCGCAGAGATCGAACCGCTTGGGGCAGCGGGGCGCGAAGCGGCACCCGGCCGGGGGGCGGCGCATGTCCGGCGGGCGGCCCGGGATCCCGGTCACGGTGCGCTCCTTCATGCCCGGCTCCGGCACCAGCACCGATCCCACCAGCCCCTCGGCGTACGGGTGCTGTGGACGGAACACGATGTCCTCCATCGCGCCGACCTCGACCAGCCTGCCGGCGTACATGATGGCGATCCGGTCGGCCACGTGCCGCAACAGCGGCAGCTCGTGGGTGATGAAGACGATGCTGCGGATGATGCGCTTGGCGAGCAGGTCGACGAGCAGCTTGATCGCCACCTTCTGCGACGTCACGTCGAGCGCCGAGGTGGGCTCGTCGACGATCAGCAGCACGGGGTCGAGCAGCGTCGACACCACCGTGATCACCCGCTGCTTCATGCCCCCCGAGAGCTGGTGCGGGTACGCCTCGAGGACGCGCGGCGGCAGGCCCAGCAGGTCGAGCCGCTCGCGCGCACGCTCGACGGCCTCACGGCGACGGATGCGCGGGTTGTGGTCGCGCATGACGTCGATCACCAGGTTGCGCACGCGCAGGGTGGGGTTGAGCGAGTTCATCGCCCCTTGCGGCACCGTCGAGATCGTCTTGCCGCGCACCTCGCGGCGCATCGTCTCGCGATCGAGGGCCAGCGCGTTCCGGCCCTCCAGCAGCACCTTCCCGGAGCGCACGTAGAGCGGTTTCTGGACGGTGAGGCCCAGCACCTGGGCGAGGGTGGTCTTGCCGCAACCCGACTCGCCCGCGATGCCGAGCACCTCGCCCTCGCGCACGGCCAGCGAGACGCCGTCGACCGCCTTGATGTCGTCGCCGGCCGGCGTCCGGTAGTAGGCCTCGAGTCCTTCGACTTCCACGACGTTGGGCATCTGGGCGTCCTAGCGGGTGTGGCGCAACGTGGGGTTGAAGATCTCGTCCATGCCGGCGTTCATGAGGATGAGCGAGAAGGTGGTGATCGACAGGAACACGGTGGCCGGGATGAACGCCCACCAGGCGCCCACGCGCACGGACTCCCACAGGAGCGACCAGTGCAGCAAGGTGCCAAGCGAGACCGTCTGGAAGGGGCCGAGCCCGAGCATGGACAGCGTCGCCTCGGCCAGGATGCCGCCGGTCAGCTGCAGGATGAAGGCCATGAAGATGTACGAGAACATGTAGGGAAGGATCTCGACGAGCATCATCTCGAGGCTGCCGACGCCCGAGATGCGGGCGATCGCGACGTGCTCTCTGGTGCGGAGGCTGGAGGTCTGGGCGCGCACCGCGCGCGCGGTCCAGGGCCAGGCGGTGACCCCGATGATGATGCCCATGGTGGTCGCGGTGCGCGCGTCGACGGCCACCGAGAGCAGGATCAGCACGACGATGGGCGGGATGGTGATGAGTACGTTGGTGACCCCCATCAGCGCTTCCTCGATCACGCCCGAGGCGTAGCCCGCCAGCGTGCCGATGGTCACGCCGATGAAGGTGGCCACGAAGCCTGCCACCAGGCCGATGTAGAGCGAGGTGCGCGTGCCGTACATGAGCTGCGTGAAGACGTCGCGCCCGAAGTTGTCGGTGCCCAGCAGCGCGTCGCGCGACGGCGGGTTGAACAGGCCGCCGACGCGCTGGAAGGGGCCGACGTCGGTCAGCAGCGTCGGGCCGAGGAGCGCGAAGGCGAGCACGGCGGTGACGATCCAGAAACCAGCCATGAAGCGGTTCGAGCGCAGCAGGATCCGGAGGAGCTCCATGCTCAGCGCTCCCCCACTTGGCCCGCACGGATGCGGGGATCGATGAAACCGTAGGCGATGTCGACCAGGAAGTTCGCCAGCAGCACGGTGAGGGTGATGATCAGGGTGATGCCCTGGATCATCGGGTAGTCGACCTGGCGGATGGCGGTGAACAGCAGGCTCCCCAGCCCGGGGTACGAGAACACTGCCTCCGTCACGAGCGCGCCGCCGATGAGGGTGCCGAACGAGATTGCCAGACCGGTGATCTGCGGCAGCATGGCGTTGCGGAAGACGTAGCGCACCACCCGACGGTCGCTGACGCCGAGCTTCTTGGCGTAGTTGACGTAGTCGGTGTTGAGCTCGTAGATCGCCATCTCGCGCATGCCGATCGCCTGTCCGCCGATGGCCACGAGGACCAGCGACAGGAACGGCAGCGCGTAGTGGTAGAGCGCGTCGACGAAGAAGGCCCACGACCACTCCGGGAAGTAGCCGAAGCTGTAGCCGCCCGAGGCCGGGAAGAGCGGCCAGTGAACGGCGAAGGCGTACACGAAGATGATCGCCAGACAGAAATACGGGATACTCGAGAGCATCAGCGAGCCCGTGAAGGCGAAGCGGTCGAAGGTGCCACCCTTGTAGGCCGCGAGCGCGCCCAGCACGTTCCCCACGATCCAGCCCACCAGGATCGCCGGGACCTGCAGCGCGACGGTCCACGGCAGCGCCTGACGGATGACGTCCCAGACCTTGGATGGATAGAGCATGAACGACGTCCCCAGGTCACCCTGCAGCACGCCGGTCAGGTACGTCCAGAACTGCACGTGCAGCGGCTGGTCGAGGCCGAAGTCGCGCATGAAGGCGGTGTAGAGGCGCTCGAGCGTCGCGCTCTCCACCGCGCCAGCGGACATCTGCCCCACGATCACCGACACGGGGTTGCCCGGGATCAGCCGCGGCAGGAAGAAGTTGAGCGCCACCGCCGCCACGAAGGCGACAAGGTACCAGAACGCCTTGCGGGTCAGGTACAGGAGATACGGGCGGTTACGGAACACGCGGAGCATGGGACTGGGCGGCCTCCGGACCCGTGCGGGTCCGGAGGCCGCGTGCTCCTCAGCGTTCGACCGGCTGCAGGTTGAGGTAGATCTGCATGCCGGTGTGCCCGTGCATGGGCGGAGCGTAGGGGTTGTTCTCGGTGGGGAAGTTCGTCCAGTAGGTCTCGTTGAAGCTGTAGAACTGCCAGGGCCGGTACATGAGGCCGATCATGGGGATGTCGCGCATGAAGATTCGGTCGAGCTGGCGGTAGATCTCGGCCAGTTCCGCCTCGTCCTCGGTGAGTGCGGCCGCGTCGAGCAGCGCCTCGGCCTCGTCGTTCTGGTAGCGGTTCCAGTTGCGGAAGGCGATGCCACCGATGTCGGCGACGCCGCGGTTGTCCATCACGTGGTGGAAGCGGATCCAGGGATGCGCCGGCGACTGCCCACCCTCGGGCGTCCACAGGGTCAAGTCGAAGTTGCCGGTGTATCTGCGATCGTGCGACACGGGCGCCTCGGGGAACTCGGTGCGCACGTCGATGCCGACTGCCCGGGCGCTCTCGGAGACGATCTCGAGCGCGGTCATCCAGTCGGTCCAGCCGAACGGGCAGTGCGCGACCCACGGCCCCAGCCGTGTGCCGTCGGGCAGCACGTAGATGCCATCATTGCCCTTGCTGGCGCCGAGCTCCTCTTCGAGGATGCGCACGGCCTCCTCGGGATCGTAGCGCCAGCCGTGCTCGGCGACGTCCTCCTCGTTGAAGAAGCGCTGCTCGGCGACGCCCACGGGGACGATCATGCTCGACTGGGCAGCAGGCGAGTAGCGCGACATCGCGGTCTCTGCGATGCTCGGGTAGTCGATCGCGAAGGCCAGCGCACGCCGCACCAGCGGCTCGTTCAGGCCGTCACGCTGGAGGTTGATGAACAACGACGGGATCCCGGCCGGCAGGAAGTAGGGTTCGTCGTCGAACCAGGTGCCGACCGGCAGGCCGCGGTCCTCCCACATGCGCCAGATCTCGGGCACGAACTGCTGCGACCAGTCGACTTGGTTGCGCTCGAGCGCGAGGTTGCCGGCGTCATTGCTGCGGAAGATGGGATGCACGATGTAGCGCGGCGCGGGCACGCCGTGGACCTCGCTGCCCCAGTAGTCGTCGAAGCGCTCGACGGCCACCTGCTCGGGCGAGTGGCGCAGCAGCGTGTACGGACCGGAGCCGACGGGCTCCCAGTTCTCGATCTCGAGGATGGTGTCGACGTCGAGTTCGAGGATCTCCCAGACGTGCTTCGGCACGATGCGTACCATCGTCAGCTCGTGCAGGACCATGGCGCGATGCGGTCGCGCGGCGTCGAGCGTGAACGCCACGGTGCGGTCGTCCACCACCGTCACGCTCTCGAGGTAGTCCCACACGGCGGCGTGAGGCGTGTCGTAGCGCTCGACGAGGTCGTAGGTGTACACCACGTCCTCGACCGTCAGCGGCAGCCCGTCCTGCCAATGTGTCCCGTCGAAGAGCGTCACGTGGGCGGTGAGATCGTCGACCCATTCGATGCTGCGGGCCAGCACCGGGTCGAGATCGCCGCTGAGGAGGTTGTACGCGAAGAGGGGCTCGTAGATGAGGTGGCCGTCGTTCGCCGGTTGCGTGACGGGCCAGCGGTCGCCCGACATGAACGGGTTGAAGCCTGGCGGCGGACCCCATTGCATACCGGCCTTGTAGACGGTCTCGTTGCGCGGCAAGGGCTGCGCCTGGGCGAAGCCCGCCACGACGAGGGCGGCGAGAGCCAACACCATCACGAGGATCGTGTGCCGGGCGTGTCTCTTGGACTGCATGTGCCTGCTCCTTATCGCGAAGCGAAGGCGAACGGCAGCGCCGCTACCGGCGAGGCGCCCCGGGCTCGCGCCCGAGCGCCGTCACCGGCCCATGCCGACGCGTTGCACGTCGATGCACGCGCGAGTATCACCTCCCCGTGAACGGTGGCGCCGGGAACGCCCCGGTCACCAGCGGTCGTGCCATGCGGGGGTGCGAGGGGGTCGGGGCGAAGGCCCGCATGATCGGTAGGGTCGCGAGGCCGAGGGCGGCGGCGTCGTCGCCGGCGCGAGCGCGCACGAGCGCCGCTGGGTACGGCTTGCCGCGGTTGCGAAGCGCCGGCAGCAGCCGCTCCAGGGCCTCGAGCAGCGCGTCGAGGAGCGCTGCCGGCAGCCGACCGCCCAGGACGATGGCTTCGGGGTCGAACAGGTGCTCGATCGCCACGAGGGCCGCCGCCAGGTGGGGCGTCGCCTCGTCGAGCCACGACCGGAGGATGGGGTGACCCTCCCGGTGGAGCGGCTCGAGGTCGCAGGGCGCCGCTACCGCGACGCCAGCACGACGCAGCCGCGCGTACAGCCACGGCAGGTGGAAGAACTCGCCCACGTGGGTGATCCCGGGATGGCCACGAACGGCGAGGTAGCCGAGCTCGCCGGCGTTGCCGCGGTAACCGTCGTACGGCTGCCCGTTCGCGATCATCCCGCCGCCCAGGCCCGCCCCGAAGTACACGTAGTAGAAGTGCTCGAAGCCGTGATCGCCGTACCAGTGCTCGCCGACGGCGGCGGCCGAGGCGTTGTTCTCGAGCAGCACCGGCAGACCGAGCCGCTCACTGAGCAGCCTCGCGATCGGCACGCCCTGCCAGCCGGGGAACTGCACGGGGGCCACCGCGCGACAGGCGTGGTCGTCGGCATGGGCGATCAACGGTCCCGGGAAGCCGACGCCGACGCCGGCGATCCGCTCGCGCGGCACGGCCGCATGGGCCAGCAGCTCCTCGGCGGCGGCGGCGATCAGGTCGATGCCGCCCTTGGGCGTCGGGAAGTCGAGTTCGTGATGGGCGCGGTGGCGGACCGTGCCGACGAGGTCGACGAGCACCGCGGTCAGGTGATCGCGGTCCACGTCGAGCCCGAGCGCGTAGGAGCCGGCGGGATCGAGCTCGAGGGCGATCGATGGCATGCCGCGTCGACCCCTACGACGGCCGTTCTCCAGCACCAGCCCGCGCTGCACGAGGTCGTGCACGATGTTCGAGATGGCGGCGCGGGTGAGGCCCGTGAGGCGCGCGGTGTCGGCGCGCGACACCGGACCGTGCAGCCGGATCGTCTCCAAGACGATCCGCTGGTTGTGGCCCCTGGCCACCTCGCTGTTCGTGCCTCGTAGCACCCGCCACGCTCCCTCAAGGGCGACAGGACGACCACGTGCGAACACGTTAGGTTGTGCAACGTCTAATTGTAAACTACGTTGACATATTCGGTCAAGGGGTCGCCCGACCGTGCCCGCACGGCGGCGACTCAGCCCGACGGCAACGGGCCGAGAGCGCTCACCTCTCCCGGCCGGAACACCGCCTCATCGGTTTACCAGCAACCGTCTCGGCGCCTACTCGCGTACCACCCCGAAGCGGTAGCGCTCTTCGGCGAGCAGCGTCTCGTAGCCGTCGGACTCGTCCACCAGGCAGAGCAGCGGGCCGGGCGCCTCGGCCAACCAGGCCGCCACGATCTCGCCCACGAAGATGGTGTGATCGCCGCTGGTCAGCTGGCCGGCCACGCGGCACTCGAGGTTCGCGACGCATTCCTGCACCAGCGGCGCGCCGACCTCGCGCGCTGGCAGGGCTGTGAGCCCGGCTTGTGCGAACTTGTCGGTGTCGCGCCCGCTGGTGGTGCCGCAGAACAGGGTGGCCTGGGCCAGGTCACGCCCTGGCCAGGCGAGGACGAACTCGCCCGAGCGTTCGATCAGTTCGTGCGTGTAGCGCGTCGGCGCGACGCTGATGGCCATCATGGCCGGGCTGCCCGACGTGCGCATCGTCCACCCAAGCGGGCAGATGCTCCGCGCGCCGTCGTGCTCGGCCACCGCCCAGGCCACGATCTCGGGCCGAAGCTGCTTCCAGAAGGCCTGCAGTTCCGTTTCTCGCATCGATCACACCTCCGTTGCGTACCCCCACCAGCGTAGCCGCCAGCGGCCCCGCCAGCCGGTGCCCCCGCCCGTCCGCGCGCCCCTCAACCCGCGCTCTCGTCAGGCCCTTCGCCCCTCAACCTGCGCTCGGCTCCACGAGCCGGCCCATGAAGAGGATCGCGCCGCTGGCCTTCTCGCGGATGAGGAACAGGAAGGGTCGGTCGGCGCGGAAGACCGCAGCCGGAGGCGGCATCGACGTGATGCCAACGACGACGCCGGTGGCGGCCGCGGCCTCGGTGCCCTCCTCGTGCACGTCGACGAAGGCCTTGTGGAACACGCCGCTGACGAACAGCTCGCGGCTGCCGTCGATACCGGAGAGGTCGGCGACGCCGTCGACGAACAGGTCGTGCACCCCGAGCGCCTGCAGTGGCGCGGCCAGGTCCTGCGCCCCCCAGGTGAGCGTGAAGCGCGGTAGGAGCACCTCCACGGGTTCTGGTGCCATGGCGGCGAGGAGCCGCTCGAGGAAGGCGGGGTCGACGCGGTCCTCGAGCCCTGGCAACCCGTCAGCAGCGTCCGGGAGGACGACCAGCATGGAGACCTCGCCGCCCAGGTAGTCGAGCTCGACGGCGCTGTAGCCGTCGCCCTCGTAGAATGGGACCGTCGGCGCCTCCGTGAAGCGCATCAGCGGCACCGGGACGCTCCCGCCGTCCGCGAGGAAGAAGGGCGCCTCGCGCGTGCGAGCGTCATCGAACGCCTCCAACCAGCGTCCGTCGAAGTACACGGCGTTCACGAGCACCAAGCGGGTGTCGGGGTTCACGCCCCCCGCTGGGATCAGCTCGCGGATGCGCTCGCGCGTGCGCGCTTCCACCCACTCGTTGATCCGTTGCCGCGTGGTCTCGCTGGCGTGCCTGAAGTCCACCAGCTCGAGGCCGGCGCCGTAGGCGCGGTCGACCAGCTCGGCGAAGGGCGGCAGGAACGGCGAGGAGCGCTCGCCCCAGAGGCCGTTGGCGACGACCAGCTCCACATCCTCGCTGCGCACGCCCTCGAGCGCGCGCAGGGACGCACCGTAGGCAGCGTGGAGCGCCTCGCCCTCGAGCGAGAACCGGAGGCCTCGATGCATCTGCGCCGCCGTCTCGCCGCGGGCGCCGGCGTACGTCATGGCCAGAGCCATACGGACGCTGTAGGGCGAGAAGAAGAGGTTGCCGTCAGGCACGCGCAGCTGCTGGTACAGGTCGAGGCCGAATGCGTTGGTGCCGTGCGCGATCGTCGTCGCCGGCGACGCCTCGTCGGCGTGGACGTGCGAGTTCAGCATCGGGCTGAGCGCAAGCGCGGTAGCGAACGCGG
>PXAU01000185.1 GCA_003567075.1 Trueperaceae bacterium | reverse complement strand
CGACGAGTTGTTTCGGGACCTGGGCCTTTGATCCGTTTGCGCAAAACCCCTCGTGTAGGTGCGACCCGGAAGGCGTGGGTGCTTATCGGTCTATTGTTGATGGCCGGCGTTGCAGCGGCTGGTAACGCGGTGACCTTTGTCGTCGAGACGACCGAGATCCAGGCGATCGAAGAGCACCAGGGGGTGATGTGGATCCAGCTCACTCCCTCGGCAGCCTCGCGCCTGGAAGAGGTTACTGCGAAATCGCATGGGCGGGAGCTGGTCGTTGTCGTAGACGGCCTGCAGATCATGAGCGCGCGCGTGAATGTGACCATCCGGTCCGGCGTTATTCGCGCAGACGGCGTTTCACCGGACGTCCGTCAACGGCTTATTGACGGGGCTCCGCGTCTCAATTGAAGGGTAAGGCCGGAAAGGTGAAGGATTCGTCGCGGCCGGCGCGGATGCAGTTGCTTTCGCTGCCGCACCACTCGCCAGCCGCGGGCCCGGCTTCAGATGCGAGCGCGATGTGCGTCCACATACTCGACTACGCGCGCCAGCCCCGTCACGTTGCCCACGAGGTGACCCGGAACATCGTGCAGTTCGGTATTGGGATTGTGCATCCAGGCCCGAAGGGAGCGCTCGTCGCCGGCCGTAATGGCATCGAGCCCGCGGTAGAGGCGGACCAGCAGGGCCGCAAGCTCCCAGTGCTTGGTGTGTTCGTCCAAGAAGTAACCGCCGGCGTACATGCGGCTGATCGTGGCGGGACTCAGCCCCAGGGCCCTCGCCAGTTCCGACTGTTTCATCCCGAGCCGTTCGGCGGCCCGCGCGACGGCCCGGGTGAGTACCACCTGCCGCTGCTCCGCGTTTGCCGATTGTTTCATGGGGCCCTCCGGGGTGAGATCAAGTCTCTCGATGGAAATCGTATTCTTCCCCGCTTCGTGTGGGAAGACTCCTTGTCGCGCCGGCCAAAAAGAAGCGACCGTTTAGTGTTGGCCTTTCAGAGGAAGCGATCGCATATTTTTTCCTGAAAGGCCGACACGACCACCGATGGGGTGTTCCTGTCGATCAATGAACCCAAGGGTTTCTCACCGACGGCGAGTTATGAGCAGCAGTTCGAGATCAACCGAAATGGCCGGGCCGCCGAACCGCACCCGGAGATCGAGGACAACCGCTACGAGGCGTTCAAGGCCGCGCTTGCGGAGCTGGGCGACAAGCTGACCGAGGCCACCCCGGCCGCGTTCGAGGACGTGGACCGGATCAAGGCAGCGGCAGGGCCATAACGGCCTAATGCGTGCTACCGGCGGCATCGTCATTCAGCGGCTTGTGCGCCGCTTCCGCCTGTAGGCGCTCGACCAGCCACACCTTGATGATGGACTGGCGCGTTACACCGATGCGCGTTGCCTCCCGATCCAGCGAATCCACCACCCAGGCGGGAAAATCGACGTTGATACGCTTGTGGTCCTGATTCACGCGCCGCGCCGAACCAAGGTCGAGATCGCCAACGATGTCTTCTTGCCCTTCGTTGAACTTTTTGTCGAAGTCTTCAGCTTTCATAGAGGTCAACCTCCTTCTTGCGCGAGCGCCTGACGGAGATCAGGCGGATATGGCCCTCCCTGTACTTGACGACAGCGGACCAATGCCTGCCGCCGATCTTCCCGATCAACAGGAACCGTGGTTCCCCCTCAGACCTGGCCTGGACTTCCAGCAGATTCGGGTCTTCCCACAGCGTCGTACCGGAACCCATCCATGATCTGAACTTATACCTTTTTCGCCTATTGTCACGCGGCGGCCGCGGCGCGCGAGCAGGGACGGTTGCTCGGGCGGATGCAGGACGTGGGCAATGCGGAGAAAAAGCCGCATAATATCCGCACCGAATGCGGAGAATGTGGTGCGATACATCTGGGAACACCCCGACTGGCCGAAGTGGCACTGGGATGCGGACCGCATCGCTCAGCCGCTTGCGGCCGCGGCGCGCGAGCAGGGACGGTTGCTCGGGCGGATGCAGGGCGTGGGCTTTGCGCTTCGCGAGGAGGCCTGGCTGCGCATGCTGTCGTCGGACATCGTGGACTCGGGAGCGATCGAGGGGGAGCGGTTGCCGCTGGACCAGGTTCGCTCCTCGCTCGCGCGTCGCCTTGGCTTGGAAGCGGGCGGTTTAGTCGCGTCGGCCCGGGATGTCGAAGGCATGGTGGAACTGATGCTGGATGCGACGAGGGACTTTGATCGTGAGTTGACGGTGGACCGACTGTTCGACTGGCATGCGGCTCTGTTCCCCACAGGGCGCAGTGGCATGGTTCGGATCCCTGTGGCGCAGTGGCGCGATGACGGGGACGGGCCGATGGAGGTGGTGTCGGGGCCAGTGGGACGGGAGAAGGTGCATTTTTCCGGCCCACCGGCCGTGCGTGTCCCGGCGGAAATGGATGCTTTCCTTGCTTGGTTCAAGGCACCCGGCAATGCGGATCCGTTGCTGGTCGCGGCGCTGGCCCATCTTTGGTTCGTGACAATCCATCCGTTCGCGGACGGCAACGGCCGTATTGCGCGGGCCATCGCGGATATGGCGTTGACGCGGGCGGACGGGTCGCCGCAACGCTTCTACAGCATGTCCGGGCAGATTCTGCGCGAGCGGGCCGACTATTACGGGATGCTCGAGCAGACCCAGAAGCAGGGTGGGCTGGACGTCACCCCATGGTTGGAATGGTTCCTGGGGTGTCTGCTGCGGGCGCT
>PXAU01000106.1 GCA_003567075.1 Trueperaceae bacterium | reverse complement strand
CGGCCTCGGTCAGCGCCAACGACTCGGTGACCCGCACGTCGATCGGAGCCGGTCGGGATACATCCACTCGCTTGGTCATCGTCAACGCAGCACACCGTTCCGGGCGTCACGCTACCAGAGGTGGCGGTGCCGTGCGCACGCGACCGTCTGCGCACGCTGGACCGGCGCCCCGGGGAGCGATCGCCGGTCGGCTTCGGTTCGCGCTGACGAGACCTCGACGGATCAGCCGGCGTCGCGCCAGAGACGACGATCGTGACGCACTTCACATGTGGCTTCGGTGAGGACGTTTCTCCCTGGCGGGTGGGCAGCATGGGCCGAGATGCTCCCAGCAGGAGCCGAATTCTGCGCCATCACGACGTGGGTTTGCCGGCGCATGCGAGCAGTTCGGCGCCGCGACGCAGCGCAGAACCGCTCGCGAGAGGAGGCAGTGCCGACGAGACCATGTCCCGCCGGTGTGTCGAGCCCGGCCGCTGCGCCCACGACGCCCTGATTCCGACCTTCAACCGCGTCCGGTGACCAACGCGTCGCTCGCCACCCGTCGAGCCCGCGAGCCGTTGCCCGGAAACACACCCATCGGAACGAGGTAACGAATGCATCACGCCATCCGCCTCTTGATCGCCATCGCGTTCGCCTGCGCGGGGCTGGCCGTCGCCCAGTCGACCTTCGACATCGGTCTGAACGAGACGCGCAGCGGCACCATCCCCACCAGTCACGTGTACGTCCTCGAGGTCCCGTCGGGCCTCGCCGAGCTCACGGTCGTGGTCGACGGCGGACGCGACGACGTGGACCTGGCCGTCTACTACGGCTTCGGCGAAGAGCTGTTGTTCGAGGACTACAGCACCGACCCCAGCGCGACCTTCAGGCTGCAGCGACCGCGGGCCGGCCGCTACGAGCTCCACGTGCTGAACCTCACTGGGGGCACGGTGCGTTACGAGCTGCGCGTGACCGGTACACCCGAGGCGACGACCCCGACGACGGACGAGGACTACTACGTGCTCGATGGCGACGTGCAGGTCGGCCCGCTGAGCCGCGCCGACGTCCTCGACCGCATCGCCCGCGGCGCCACCGGCGCTGCCGATCTCGTGTGGCGCCCTGGCCTCGAGGCCTGGGTACGCAGCGACTCCCTACCGGAGTTCAGCGACGCGTTCCGCGACGCGGCACCACCACCGCCGCTCCAGCCAACGCCACCGCCGCTCCCGCCCACCCCACCGCCTGCCGTCGAACCCGCGCCTCCGATCGGTGAGCTGCCGAGCGTACCGGTCGACTGGCGCGAGGTGGGCGGCGGCGACTACTGCTTCTCGGTGCCGGCGGACTGGACCGACGAGACCGAAGCCGTCCGCGACGACGCCGACGAGGATATCCTGGCGGCGTGGGTGGCCCCTGGTGGCATGGATCCCTTCGGCACACCCTCCGACGGCGTCATCGTCCTGTCGCTCCTCACGCCCGCAGAGCTTGCCGACCTGCTCGACGACATCACCAGCGATTCGGCGTCGCGCACGCTGCGCGAGTACGGCGCGCCGCTGGCCGGAACGGACGCCGTGTGGCGCGAGATCGAGATCGTCGGCGAGGCCTCCATCCATCTCGCCCACCACGCTGTCGCCGACCAGAGCGGCAGGTTCCTGACCGCCTTCGGGATCGTGTGGCACGGCGCCACGCCCGAGACGGCCGCGACCGTCATGAGCGCCGTGGGCTCGATCATCCGCTGCGCTGGGGCGCCGGCGATCGGGGGTCATCCGCCAGGCGTGAGCGCGATCGACCTTGCCTGCGACACCCAGGCCGCCTCAGCCGCCTTGCGCGGCGTCGCTCTGGGCACCTCCACCGCGGTGCGGTGCCCGCCGGGGTGCACCCGCGACGTCGCGGTGTGGGGCAGCGACCTCTACACCGACGACTCGTCCGTCTGCCGAGCAGCCATCCATGCCGGCGTGATCGACGCCGCGCGCGGCGGCCCCTTCGTCATCACCATCCACGGCGGTCAGAGCGCGTACACCAGCTCGACCCGCCATGACGTGACGACGCGCAACTGGGGCAGTTGGAGCCGCAGTTTCAGCGTGGCCCCGCTGGGCGAGCCAGGTGCGCCTCCGAGCGCGCGCGAGGTGGCCCCCACGCCGACCCCGATCACCCCGCCGACCGTACGCGAGGTGGCGCCGGTCCCGATCGCGCCGCCAGCCCCGATCGCGCCGCCAGCCCCCGGCGCCACGGCACCGCCCAACATGGAGCGCACGCCCGACGTGGTGATCGACCTTCCCCGTCATGGCGGCGAACTCGATGCCTCACGGACCGACGGCCGTCACACCATCACCATCGACCGGGCCGGCGATCTGCACGTCCACGTGCGCGCCGACGGCGACCTGACCGTCCACGCTTGGCTGCTCGACACCAACGGCACCACCACCCTCCACGGCCAGACCACCGGCTTCGAGAGCGAACGCACCGTCGAACGCCCCGGTCTCCCTCCCGGCACCTACCACGTGCGGGTGCAGCGCACCCGGGGCGAGGGGCGTTACGAGCTCGAGACCACGCTGACGGCGATCACGACGCCGGACGACCAGGAACCGAACGATCGCCGCGAGGACGCGCAGGCGATCCGCCTCGGCGAACCCACCACCGGCCGCCTCGGCTACGGCAGCCCCACCCTCGGCACCGACACCGACGACTGGTTCACCATCACCACCGAACACGACGGCGACCTCAGCGTCCACAT
>PXAU01000324.1 GCA_003567075.1 Trueperaceae bacterium | reverse complement strand
CGGTCCAGAGCGTGTCCGGCCAGTAGCCCTGGTCGAGCACGAGGCGCTGCACGAGCGGCTCGCCGTTGAGCAGCACCTGGCGTCCGCGCACCTCCACGTCGCGCAGGCCGACGTAGGAGCGGACGCGGTCGAGCGCCGCGCCCTCGGCGTCCAGCAGGTCGATCTCGAGGTCGTACAGGGCCGGATCGGCGGGCGTCCACGGCCGCGCGTCCGGGGCGTGCAGCACCAGCGGGAGGCCGTTGGCGGCCGGGCCCTCGACGCAAGCCACCTCGCGCTGCCCCTCGAGCAGCCGCAGCCGCAGCCTGCGTGCACCCGAGAAGGGCAGCAGCCGCGGGGTGAGCACCAGCGTGCGCGTGGCTGCGCTCGCCTGCACGTGCAGGTCGTCGAGGCCGCCCTCGGGGACGGCCTCCAACCACACCGACTGCCACACGCCGGTGACGCGGGTGTAGAAGCAGCCGTGCGAGTCGGGCAGCGCGGACTGCTTGCCGCCGGGTTGCAGCCCGGTGCGCACGTCGTCCTGGCAGTGCAGCGCGACCTCGACGCTGTCGCCGGGGCCGGCGAAGGGGCGCAGGTCGACGTCGATACGCGTCGAGCCGCCCCAGTGCTCGCACGCGAGCGACCCGTTCACGAACACGCGCGTGTGATGGTCGGCCGCACCGATACGGAGCGTCGGGATGGTGCCGCCCCAGTCGCGGGGCACCGTGACGCGTCGCCGGTACCAGACGCTGGTCATGAAGCCGCGCTCGCCGATGCCAGAGGCGCGGCTCTCCGGCGCGAAGGGGACGAGGATGGTCCGGTCCCAGACGACCTCGTCGGGCTGCCCGCGGGAAGCGCCGGCAGCGTCGATCGCGAAGTCCCAGGGGCCGTTGAGGGACTGCCAGCGGGCGCGCTGGAGCCGTGGCCGAGGGTGCTCCGGCCGAGGGTGCTCCGGCCGGGGGCGCTCGGGGCGTGGGACGCCGGACGGCGCGGTCGGCATCGTGGTGGTGGGTGTGGAGCCGTCGCAGGTCATGGTGGTGGGACGGTTCGGGCGCGGCGCGCCGGCGGTGCGTGCACCACCGCGCGCGCCGCGCCCGACGTCTCGTTCCCTTAGTCGAGCAGGTCCTGAACGGCGGCGTTGGCGTCGGCGAGCGCCCGGTCGATCGGCTTGCCGGTCAGCCAGATGGCTTGCAGTTCGCGGTTGAGGACGTCCTGGATGGCGTCGTAGCGCACCACCGGCTGCACGTCGCGGGCGATGTCGGCGGTGCCGGCGTACTCGTCACGGTGCGGCAGGTTGGCGTAGGCGTCGCTCTCGAGCACCGAGGTGCGCACCGCCAGGTGGCCGGTACGCGACCAGGCCAGGTTGTTGTCGTTGATGTGCGCCAGCAGCCCGAGGGCGGCCTCGAGGGCGTCGGCGTCGCGGGCGGCGGGCGAGGGGATCACCCACATGTGGTTGCTGGCCCAGGTGGCGCCGACGTCGAAGAGGGTCGGGAAGTCGGCCACGTAGTAGTTCTCGAGCGGCACGTTCGGGTCGGACGCCTGCGCCGCGTAGAAGTCGACCACCCAGGTGCCGTTGACGAGGATGGCCGCCTCGCCCTCGAGGAACGACTGCTGCGAGTCGCTGTAGTTGAGCTGCGGGTCGGCGTAGCCGCCTTCGAACAGCGACATGATCGTCTCGACCGCGCGCTCGGCCTCGGCCGACGTGACGTTGGCGTTCTCGGCGTCGAACAGCTCGCCGCCCTGCTGCCACACCAGCGACATCACCAGCCGCACGCCGATGGGGAACTCGGCGAAGTCGGCGGCGAGGTAGCGCGCGCCGGTCGCCTCGCGGACCATCGCGGCGTGCTCGAGCAGCTCCTCGGTGCTCCCGGGGAGGATCGGTGCGCCGGCATCGTCGACCAGGCCGGCGGCCGCCAACAGGTCGAGGTTGACGTGCCAGAGGTTGGCGTGGGCGTCCATCGGCACGCCGTAGATGCGGCCGCCGAAGCTGACGGCTTCGAGCGCGCGGTCGGTCCAGTCGCCCGCGTCGATACCGGCGCCCTCGAGCAGGTCGGTCAGGTCGGTGAGCGCGCCGATGGAGGCGAACTCGGGGATGCTGCTCGAGTGCATCACGTGCACCGTGGGCGGGTTGCCAGCGGCGTACATGGCCTTGATCTGGTCGTAGTAGTTGCCCCAATCGGCGGGCAGGGTCTCGACGCGCACGCCGTTGTCGGCCTGGTCGAAGTCGTCGATGATGGCCTGGATGATGCAGGCCTCACCGACGGCGTCGGCGATCGTGACGCCAGGCACGTCGCAGGCACCGAAGAAGCGGCCGAGGGTGATGGTGGTGGGTTGCGCCAACGCGGGCGACGCGACCAGCGCCAGCGCGAGCAGGGCGAGCACGAGACGGATGGGACGCACGAGTGAACCTCCTGAGGTGGGTCCGGCAGAGCCGGAAGGGGAAGGGCGAAGGGTGGGACGGGCGGATCGGGCTGCGACGAGGTGACGACGGTTGGTCGGGGCTTCGGTCACGACGACCTCCACGTGCGGACGCACGCATCGGAATCAGACCTGCTGCGGGCACTCACTTACCGCTCCCCATGGCGATGCCGCGCACCACCTGGCGTTGGAACAGCAGGAACATGAGCACCACCGGCAGGCTGGCCAGCACGCCCGAGGCCATGACGCGGCCGAGTCCCTCGCTGTCGGCGAAGTTGGCCTGCAGGCTGGCCAGGCCGAGGGTGATGG
>PXAU01000214.1 GCA_003567075.1 Trueperaceae bacterium | reverse complement strand
CGCATAAGACTCCGATCCACAATCAAAATTTTTTCCTCGGAATTCGTCAGTCGGGGCAACCGAACCTACCAGAGTCCGGAGGACCTGGTAGAGTTCGATCCAATCCACAGCCAGGAACATCACTCATAGAAACCTGCTCACAAATAACCCGACAGATGAACCGCATAAGTTTCTAGTCCGCAATCCAAATCTTTCCAGCGAAATTCGTCAGTCGGAGCTCCTCAGTGCCCGTTCGAGAACCCCGGCAAACTTATCCGCCGCGGGCGGATAATAGCGAAGCCACAGCTCCGGTTCAATCAGTTCCAGCTCCATGATAACCCACCGTCCCTGTTCATCGCGCACCATGTCGGCCCGGCCGTAGAGCGGCTGCGGACTACACGCGGCAAACGCCTTCTCTGCCAGGGCTATCTGCTCCGGGTCCGGTTTTAGTTCGTGAACGGTGCCGCCGTGGTCATCCTGAACGCGGAAATCGCCCGGTTTGGCCACCTTTCGCACGCCGTGTGTCACCTCGCCGCCAATCACCATCAGCGTATCCTCCCCCGTCTTCACGATCTCCTCCAGGAACGGCTGCAGCAGGAATGCCTCCTTTTCCACCAGCGGCTTCACGGTTTTCTGTACCTCATCCGCGTTTTGTCGGTGCACCCGGTAGGTATGCCGCGCCGCTCCTGAAACACACGGCTTGATGACCGCCTCGGTCCACCCATTCTCCTCTAGCATCTGCTTCAGGCTGAACCCGCTCCCCTTTTCGATAAAGCGGGTCGGCACAATCGGGATCCCCTGTTCCTCCAGGTCCTGCAGGTAGTGCTTGTCAAGGTTCCACCACACCAGTTCCGGATCGTTGATGATCCGCGTGAGCCGTTCGGTGCGCTTCAGCCAGGCCGAAAATTCATCGAACCGCTCAAAATAATCCCACGTGGTGCGGAACACAGCGCAGTCGAACTCCCGCCAGTGCACACCGGGATCGGCCCAGTCGACCCGCAAGGAAGGCAGCCCCCTCTTCTCCAGGCCAAGCTGCAGCAGCAGGTCATCCCTCAGGATGTTGGCGAGATACCAGTCGCCCTCCGGGGCCTCGGAAGCGGTGTAGCGGTGGTCGGTGAGGAGTGCGAGCAACAGATTGTTGATTGTTGATTGTTGATTGTAAATATAAGACCTGACAGCGCTCCCGAGTCTGAGACATCAGGTCGGGTTCCTGTCAGGTACTGTGTTAATAATCAATAGTATTCTGTATTTTTTGATTCAAAGAACATTATTGGCTCAACACCAATGATGTATCTACTGTAGCCTCACTTTCGGGTGGGGCTACCTTTTTTGGGTATTCTTTTCGTTGGTTTCGGATGATGTCCGGATCAAAACGTTCTTTTCTGTTCCACAAAATGTACATGTAGGTTAATAGTTTTTTCTGAACAGCTACGTGGGCCTTCATTTTTATGTTGTGAGTTGCCAGCAGCCTTTGATAAAACTCATAAATCGGTCCACCGTTTTTCCCTGCAATCGCTGTGGCCGGCATGTACATCGCCCGGCGAATATGTTTGGATCCCTGTTTAGATATTTTAGGTTTACCAACCCACTTACCCGATTCTCTTATCTTCACATCATAGCCGCTAAAGCTGATGAGTTGAGAGATCTTTCTGAACTCAGTAAACCCGTTCGTTTCCGCCAAAATGCAGGCAATGGTCAGTGTGCCAATGCCGGGAATACTGCGCAGGCACCCAATTTGAGTGCGCAGATCGTTGCGTGATCGCAGCTGTTGTTCGATGAGTTTGGTCAGTTCGTCAATTTGGTCGTTAATGGTTTGAATGCACTCGCGCAGGGCGTGTTTGGCTTTGAGGATGTCCATGCCACTATGGTCAAGGGCGTGAAGCTGATTACGCAGCTGCGTGCGCTGTTCCAGCAGGTCAGCCCGCGTTCGCGTATATACCCGGAGTGTTCGCCAAAAAGGATCAATTCCCTTCCAGGCGTCTAGTTTTCGTTCAGCGCCCATCAAGGCCAACCCATAGGCGTCAATTTTATCGGTTTTACTGCGCAACCCCCGCGACTCAATATATCGTTTTGATTGACTGGGCAGGACCACCGACAAATGGATCGCAGGGTGGTGCTCACGAACATACAGAGCAAACGCCTCATAGTATACCCCGGTAGCTTCTATGGTCATGCGTACCGGGGCCGGCTGGTTGCGGGTATGACGGGACAACCATTTCATGCAGGCTTTAAATCCGGTACGTTTGTTTTTGAAGGTTTTGCGTGAGATGACCTGATGAGATTGGCTTTCCAGCTGGTAACTTTGCAGGCACGCGCTGAACTCATCTTTGGACATATCCCCGCCAAGACTGTAAATCATAGCAAATTACAATGAGTTTAAGGTTCGTCACTGGAACAGAATCCTGGCGCACACATATAGCTCATGAATCGAGGATATTGCCATAAGCAATTCCATAGGTACTGTCGAAGGTCAACGACAGGAAATCCGGCCTGGATATACCTGACAGAATACATCCAGAATAAACTGGTGTTTAGCGTCGTACTGGAGTTACCAGACCGGTTCCATACCAGTAAAATAATTTCTGATACTATAATCATTTGATTACACTTTCAAACATATGAGCGTCCGCAGGTCCTGACAGCGTTGTCCCAAGGCTTTGGATCAGATGAAAACTACTTTTCCCAACCCCTGCTCCCCGACGCTTCAATGAGCCCGGAAAAACGCCGGGCACGATTGAAGGT
>PXAU01000278.1 GCA_003567075.1 Trueperaceae bacterium | reverse complement strand
TCAGGTCGGGCGCGTCGGGGAGCCGGCTGACGAACTGCGTCAGGGCGTCCTTCGCCGCGGTGATCCGGTACTGGCCGTCGTCGAGCCGCAGGTACATCGAGCCCGATGCGTCGAGGACGAGGAGCACGTGCGTCGGCCGGGCGACGGCCGACGCGAGGAGGAGCAGCGTCACCAACGATATAAACAGCGATATATAGACCGTACACCGTGATCGCGACATCATTTCCCTCCAGGCACGTGCGAGGCGAAGGCAGGCGAACACCTCTACCGTACCGCGAGGTCCCTTGTGCCGACGTGGCCGTTTCGACGTCGCGCGCGTCGCGCCATCGCGCTCTCGCTCGGCTCCAGGATGATCGACTCGTCGTCGACCTGCTCACGTAGGAAGCCGGGCCGACCGGAGGCGGCCCCCCGCAGCGCGAGGCTGGACTGGTGCAGCGCGACGACAACCCACCGAGGTCTTCCGCAACGTCGACCCAGGCATGGCCAGCGCCCGCACCGAGGTCGCCGGCGTCGGCTGACGCGCGCGACGCACCGCGCCGCTTCCGATGCAAACCGCTCGCGCGACTCAGCGATCCCGATAGTCGGGCACCTCGATCACGCCGGATGCGATCAGCGCGCGCACATCCTCGACGCCCGCGCGCACCACCTCAGGCAGCAGCGCGTCGTTGTACATGTCCAAGGCGTAGTCGACGCCGGACTCGCCTGCGCCCAGCACGACCGGGTCACCGGTGAAGACGTCATCGGCCACGTCAATGGCGGCTCCGTACACGGCCACGTCGACCCGCTTGAGCATCGAGGTGAGACCGTGATTGAGCGTCGCCGGGTCCTCGTCGGTGTCGCCCCAGGCGTTCTGGTTCGTATCGGCACCGATGAAGAACAGCGGTTGCGCATCCTCTGCACAGGCTGCGTCGTAGGCAGGGTACGTGGCAATCGAGGCCAACGCGGTCGTGAGCGGGGTCTCGCGCGTCGCTCCTTCGAAGCACATGGTCTCGGTGACGAACTCGATGACGCCGAATCCCGACCCACCGGCGACGACGAAGGTGATGTCCGTCCCCTGCGCCTGCTGCGCGCTTGCGATCTCCTTCGCGCGGACCGGGTCGTTCCAAGCCGGGGGGGTGACACCGACGTAGTTGCTGATGACGGTGCAGTCGGAGCAGGCGTGCGCGACACCCTCCGCGAAGCCCAACTCGTAGGCACGCGTCAACGGAATGTCCATACCGCCAACAAAGCCGACCACGCCGGTCTGGGACAACGAACCGGCGATGTAGCCCACCAGGAACGATCCCTCGTGCTCCTTGAACGCCACCGAGCGCACGTTGGCACTCTCGGCATCGCCTTCGATCACCACGAACGACACCTCGGGGAACTCGCTGGCCACGGTGTCGACCGCGGGTTCCACGCCGAACCCGAGCGCCACGATCAACTCCGCACCATCCTGCGCCAGGTCGCGGAGGTTCTGCTCCTCGTCGCCAGCGAAGGTCTGTACCTCGCGCAGGGCGGCGACGAGCCCTCGCTCGCTGGCCAGGTCGGCGATAGCGCGTTCCAGACCGCGGAAGGCGGCCTCGTTGAAGCCGCCGTCGAACTTGCCACCGGCGTCGTAGCTCACGGCGAACACGACGTCGGGGGCTGGCACGAGGACTGGATCGGGCGCTACCGGGTCACCGACGTGCAACGTCGGTGCCGACACGCCGCCGCCACCCTTTGCCGCGACCGCGTAGGTGTAGACGGTGTCCGTCTGAACGTCCTCATCGCGGTATGCGCGCGCACTGGCGTCCACCTCGGCCATGGGCTCGAGGTCGTGCGGAGCCACCACGTCAGCAAGCCCATGGTGCGCAACCGCGCCTGCTAACGACGCGTCCGCAGCGCCACGGTAGACCACGAACCCTGTCACGTTCAGCCCATCGTGTTCCCACGCCAGTTCGATGGCGCCGGGCAGCGGGGTCACCGTCACGTTCGTCGGTTGCGTCGGCGCCACCTCACCGCTCCCCGGCGAATCGCCACAGCCGATCACCATCACGACAAACGTCATCAGCAGCACCAGGAACACAGCACGCGTCTTCACCGGGAACCTCCTCGATTCGCTGGGGGGATTATACGTGCAGGCCCAAAGGAGATGGGGCCGCGGTGCGCCTGCCCTAGCTCGGTTCGACCGGGTCCGCTTGGCCGGCGTCGTGCCTTCCCCACGTGACGCGCGGCGGTCCGTGGATGTCGGCCTTCTCGAGGTACGGGAACAGCGGGTTCTCCTTGCATCGGTAGTGCTTGTCGACGTCCATGAGCCGTTGTCAAGCAGCGCGCCGGCCTTCGGCAACCGCCTGGTCGATCTCACGAATGCCGGCGACGAGTTCGGCCACAACCTCGTGCTCGCGTGAGAAGACGGTGGCCGGGTGGTCGGCGTCGGGCGATGCCGGCGCTGCGACCACGTGGCCGTCGAGCACTTGACCATGGACGTCGCACAGGGCCTGGATCTCCTCGATCGGCAGCCCCTCGCCGATGAGGCGCCGCTCCACCTCGACCACCACGCGGTACGGAATGTGTTCAAGCAGGCCGCTGAGGAGACCGCGCAGCGCCTCGCGGTCGGCGCCCCGGTGGATCTCGCCAGGAGCAACCCGCGCAGCGCCTCCTTCTGGGCCGCCAGGTTGTCGATGAGCTCGGACTTGGATGCGCGCCGCTAGCGCCGCACCACCCCGAAGCGGAAGCGCTCGTCGGTGAGCACGGTCTCGTAGCC
>PXAU01000079.1 GCA_003567075.1 Trueperaceae bacterium | reverse complement strand
TGCTGCGGTTTGCATAGCTGCAGAATGTCAAAACCGCTTGTTTACGCTCTTCAGAATGTTCCCCTTGTCCATAGTAATCGTCAAAATGTTTAAAATAGTCCAGCATGTCCACCAGCCATTCAAGCAGCTCACCTGCAGGGATATCACCATTTTTCAATTTTTCATGAATGCGCTCAAGGCAGTGGTTCAATGATTCGGCCTGTTCACGCTGAGTCCTGGATAACGGAGTCAGGGGACTATCGGATAAAAAACTTAAGGCATCTCTGGTTGATTCCTTGCGCTGATGAGCAGAGGACATTGCCTTTGTCAAAGCATTTCTGCTTAATTTCCGGTTGGGAGTATTGGCCACATTATGAAGCAGCTTCTGAGTTTGCCTGGATGCCTGTTCTTCCAGTCTCATCCCCAGTCTGACATAATCCAGCAAAACCTGGATCTCCCGCCTCTCAAAAAAAGGTCTGCGCCCGACCACCCGGTAAGGGATCTTTTGTCCCAGAAACACTGCTTCAAGTTCATTCAACTGGGAGTAAGTCCTTCCCAGAATAATTATGTTTGAAGGATCGTTGTTTTCTCTTACCAGGGATTTCACTTGGTTGGCCAGGTCCAGGTGGGGATCGGTCTGCTGCCATGAGGCTCCCCGGAATATATGTATGTCGGCCCTTCTGCCCATGGCATGGGCGATCAGAGGTTTCTCGATGCGCTTGTTATTACAGTCAATGACATTCTGAGCGCACTGGGCTATGACCGGACCGAACCTGAAAGAATGAGGCAACTGGTACAAAGAATGCGGCTTATCGCTGAACACTTGTTCAAATGTTTCGAGAATGTAGTGTGGACGGGCTCCGCGCCACTCATAAATTGTCTGGTCATCGTCACCCACCACCATCACGTCTGCCCTATTGCCGGCCAATAGCTCTATCAACCGCTGCTGGCCGTAATTCACATCCTGATACTCATCAACTATGATTATGGCCGACCTGTTGCACCATAAATCGCGGATGGCCTCTTCGGATTCGAGGATGCCCACAGCCATGGGTACAAAGTCATCAAAGCCCAGAGCGTATTGTTTGATGCGCAACTTTTCAAATTCAGCATAAACAAGAGGCATATGGGAATTTGTTCGATGACCGGCTCGATCTGGAGGAATCAGGGAATTTTTCCAAAGCGCGATATCTTCCATGGCTTCCTCAGGATCAATAGAATTCAGGGGGATCATTTTTCCGGCTTCAAGATTATGGATGGCATGATGGATGGCGTAACGCTGATTCTCAACTTTATCCTCCAGCCAGAAATTTTTAAAATCCGGAATCAGTTTCTTGGATGATGTATCCTTGATAATCTTTAAGGCACACGAATGAAAATTATTTACCTGGGGTTGTTTTTGTGCTGGCAATCCGATTTCAGTAAGCTTGTCCTTAAACTGAATCCGGGCAAGCCGGTTAAACATGACTACGAAGATACTCTTTGGCGATACTCCCTGCTCCCTGATCAAATGATCAATGCGGTGAACCATGGTCGTGGTTTTGCCTGAACCGGCCACGGCCAGAACCCGGGCATGTCTTCCGACCGGATGGTGCACAACCTTTTTTTGTTCCTCGGTCAAAGCGTATTGGGTCATATTTATTCTGCCTTTAGCATATTGTATAAATCGTTCTGGTTGTCAGAAGTCTCTGTGTTGTTTGCTCCCTGTTCAGGTCCGGGAAGAGAGAATCTGATACGCAGGCCTAGAGTTGAATCAATATAATGTTTACGTAGAATCGCTGTTACTGTGCCTGATAATGCTTTTCCGTATATGTCAAGCTTGTCGGCCAGACCGGCAGCTTTTTCACGCGGCAAATATCCGATGCAGCGACCATTAACCCTTTTAACGGCAATGGCGTTGCAGTCAAATGGGTTATCAGGTTCACGCACAAGCAGTATCTTTTCATTTTCTTCCATATCAGCGATTGTCTTTTGTCTGCCTTCATAGGTCACACCGACAACCCTGGTTTCAATGACTTGTGGTTTTTCGCTTTTCCGGGTCTGCCGAAAAGCCTGATACCACCAGCCTGATCCAGATGCTGCTGGATGGGGATCATTTTTCTCCGGTTTATCAGGCTTGGATTTAGTCTGTGCTATCTGAATTTGTTTTAAAAGCAGTTCCAGCTCATCATCAATGTATGCTTCCATGCCCTTAAAGCCGTAACGGGCTGACCTTTCATACATGGACATTATCTTTTCATGCTTAACTTTCTTTTTCTGCTCCTGCCTTTGTTCCCAGGTCGCCATTGCTTCAGGCCCACCACGCTTTGCTTCCTCAAGCTCAAGCCTATCTTGTTCCCTCTCAGATACGGCTTGAAGTTCACTTTTCATGACTCCTGTGATGATAATGCTTTGAAAGGCTACCTTGCAGGAGCCGTTAATGTTATTTTCCAATACCTTTCCGATACCGAAATGGGGGTTCCGTGTGTGGTGTACGTATTGTCCTATTTCCATGATAATCTACCTGATTTTAGCTATACAGTACTATGCTGAACAAATTTAATTGTGGCCACCATATCTTTGGCTGGTAGGACGCCTTCCCGATGAACGAAGACCCCTGAAATCCCGGTTCCGATAAGTGGTGAGCACCACCCAATCCTTAGAACAGATAACATGAATGCCTTCGTAATCGGAGAGACTGACTGCCTCTTCTCCAAACTGCTTCACTTCTTTGCGTCCGATAACACATGTTACTGCGCCCCTACCATGGA
>PXAU01000166.1 GCA_003567075.1 Trueperaceae bacterium | reverse complement strand
GAGCGAGCCGATCAAGACGACCTCGCGGAACCAGTGCGGCGAGAAGTCGTGCCGCAGCTGCGCCGGCGCGCCCAGCAGCACCACGCGACCACCCTCGCGAATGGCCCAGACGGCGGCGTCGAGGCTGGAGCGACTGCCGGCGGCGTCGATCACCAGGTCGAAGCCGCCGCGCCAGGCTTTCGGCCCGATGATCGCCGGGAACGCGCGCGCACCGGCCGCGGCGCTGGCGCTGTCGACGTCGGCGTGCACCCGGTCCGCACCGAGCGAGGCCGCAGCGTCGCGCTGCTGCGGGTGGCGCGCCACCGCGTGCAGCTCGCCGCCGAAGCCCGCCCGCCGCAGGGCCGCCAGCGCCGTCAGGCCGATAGGGCCCGCCCCGATCACGAGCGCGCGCCGCGGCGTGTCGCCCGCCAGCGCCAACCGCGCCCCGCGCCACGCCACGGCGTAGGGCTCGGCCAAGACCGCGCGCTCGTCCGGGACGTTGTCCGGCACCGCGTGCAGGCGCGCCTCGTGGGCCACGAGCGCACCGCCCCAGCCGCCCGGCAGGTCGCGGTTGAAGCCGATCAGGCCGGGGGCCAGCCAGCCCTCGGTCAGGTTGGCACAGCGGTTGTCGTCCCCACGCTCGCAGGCCTCGCACGGTCCCACGCCGCGCTCGCGGCAGGCGGTGACCGGGTTCACGGCCACGCGAACGCCCTCGACCTCGCCGAGGATCTCGTGGCCGAGCACCGCCGGGAACGAGGAGAAGGGCGAGAGCCGCGGTGAGGTGGTGCCGAAGAGCAGCGCCAGGTCGGTGCCGCAGATCCCGGCGAGGCGCACGCGCACGCGGCGCCAGCCGTCGCGCGGCGCGGGTGGCGCGGCGTCCACCAGCCGCAGCGGCGCCAGCCCCACTGGCGCGCGCTTGCCGAGCGCACCGGCCAGCAGGAAGCGCGGCACGCTGGCGTGGTAGCGCAGCGCTGCGCCTGCCGACGCTTCTCCAACGTGAGTGCGAGCGCGCGAGGCCTCACCGCCCGCGCGCTGCGGCATGGCCTGGGCTGACGAGGCGTGATCCATGAGCGTCCTCCTGGCGGGCGCGTCGATCGAGTGATGGCCGACGGTAACAAGTCGGTTGCCTGCGCCGACCGGGGCGCCCGCGCCAACCGGCCCAAGCACGCGTTCAGGCCGTATCGGCTACGGTGAAGGGCGACTCCCGCAGGCTCGCTTTGCGATTGGGGTGAGCACCTTGGAGCGTGTACGAGCACCCACCGGCAAGGTCGTCGCCGTGCGTGGTGGTGTTGTGGATGTGTCGTTCGACGGTCGAGCCCCGCCGCTGCGGCAGCTGCTGCTCGCGGGCACCGGTTCGGCCGTGCGGCTCGAGGTGCTGGCGCAACTCGACCACCACGTCGTGCGCTGCGTGGCCGCGACGCCCGTGCAGGGTTTGGCGCGCGGCGAGGCGGTGCGCGACACAGGCGCGCCGCTGCAGGTACCCGTTGGGCCACAGGTGCTGGGGCGGGTGTTCAACGTGTTCGGCGAGACGATCGACGAGGGCGGCGCCCTGCCGGCTGGGCAGACGCGTTCGATCCTGCAGCCGCCGCCGCGGCTCGAGCGCCAGGCGGTGGCCAGCGAGGTGCTCGAGACCGGAATCAAGGCCATCGACGTCCTCTCGCCGCTCGAGCGAGGTGGCAAGGCCGGCCTCTTCGGCGGCGCCGGCGTTGGCAAGACAGTGCTGATCGCCGAGCTTATCCACCACATGGCCGCCCGCCACCACGGCGTCAGCCTCTTCTGCGGCATCGGCGAGCGCTCGCGAGAGGCCGAGGAGATGGTGCGCGACGTTCGCGAGGCCGGTGTCGCCGACCACACGGTCTTGGTGTTCGGCCAGATGAACGAGCCACCCGGAGCGCGCTTCCGGGTGGGTCACACCGCGCTCACGATGGCCGAGTACTTCCGCGACGAGGCCAAGCAGGACGTGCTGCTTCTGATCGACAACGTCTTCCGGTTCGTGCAGGCGGGCGCCGAGGTGTCTGGCCTCATGGGCCGACTGTCGTCGCGCATGGGCTACCAGCCCACCATGGCCACCGAGCTGGCCGAGCTGCAGGAGCGCATCACCAGCACTGCCGACGCCGCCATCACCGCGGTGCAGGCTGTATACGTACCCGCGGACGACTTCACCGACCCAGCGGTGGTGCACGCCTTCGGGCACCTCTCCGCGAGCGTGGTGCTCTCCCGCGAGCGCGCGGCGCAGGGTCTCTACCCGGCCATCGACCCGCTGCGCTCCACCTCGGCGATGCTCACCCCGATCGCGGTGGGCGAGCGGCACGAGCGCCTGGCGCGCGAGGTACGTCAAACGCTGGCCATCTACGAGGACCTCAAGGACATCATCGCCATGCTCGGCCTCGAGGAACTCTCCGAAGAGGATCAGCGCGTCGTAGGTCGAGCCCGCCGGTTGGAGCGCTACCTCACGCAGCCCTTCTTCGTGACCGAGCAGTTCACCGGCAAGACCGGGGCGCTCGTGCCCTTGGCGCGCGCTCTCGACGATTGCGAGCGGATCCTGGCAGGCGAGTTCTCCGACGTTCCCGAGGGCCGGCTGTACATGATCGGTTCGTTGGATGACGCGCTGTGAGCGAGCGACCTGTGCCGACTGCGCGACCCGTGCCGACCGAGCGCGGTGCGGCGCCCGCCACCGCTCCGACTCCGCGCACGCTGCGGCTGCTGCTCACGGTGCCCACAGACGTGCTGCTCGACGTGCGCGTCGCCAAGG
>PXAU01000059.1 GCA_003567075.1 Trueperaceae bacterium | reverse complement strand
CGCGTACCGCGACGAGGTGATCCCGTACTGGTCGGGCCGCACCATGCGCGAGCGCATCTTCGCGCTGGTGCCTGCGGCCTGGCAGCGTGCCTACGCCGCCGGCGTGTTCACCGAGTTCATGGAGCAGCGCGCCCCAGGGCACACCACCCTCGACGACGAGATCTACCGAACGGGCCTGCTGGCGAAGCGCACCGAGATCGCGGCAGCGCGGGCGGCTCTTGGTGGTCGCCAGGATCCCGAAGCGCAGGCCAAGGCGGCACAACTCGACGCGATGGACATCGCCTGCCAGGCCGTGATCCGCTTCGCCGAACGCCACGCCGAGCTGGCCGAGCAGCGCGCGAGCGAGAGCGCCGACCCGCAGCGGCGAGCGGAGCTCCTGCGCATCGCAGCGGTCTGCCGCCGCGTGCCCGCCCACCCGCCGCGCGACTTCCACGAGGCGATCCAGGCGTACTGGTTCGCGCACCTCGGCACCATCCTAGAGCTCAACGGCTGGGACGCCATGAACCCCGGCCGCCTCGACCAGCACCTGTGGCCCTTCTACCAGGCCGGCCTGCGCGACGGCACGCTCGACCGGGAGGGCGCCAAGGCGTTGCTCGAGTGCCTGTGGATCAAGTTCGACGAGCACCCGGCGCCGCCGAAGGTCGGTGTCACGGCCGAAGAGAGCGGCACCTACGCCGACTTCACCAACGTCAACCTGGGCGGCCTCACGCGCGACGGCAGCGACGGCGTCAACGAGGTCTCCTACCTCCTGCTCGAAGTGATCGACGAGCTGCACCTGCTGCAGCCGGGCAGCAACGTCCAGATCAGCCACGTGACCGACGAGCGCTTCCTGCGCGAGGCCTGCCGGGTGATCCGCCGCGGCTACGGCTACCCGTCGGTGTTCAACGCCGACCTGGTGATCGCCGAGCAGGTGCGTGCCGGCAAGCGCCTCGAGGACGCCCGCGAGGGCGGCACCAGCGGCTGCATCGAGACCGGCTGCTTCGGCAAGGAGGCATACCTCCTCACCGGCTACCTGAACCTCCCGAAGCTGCTCGAGCTCGCCCTGCACGACGGCGTCGACCCGCTCACCGGCGAGCGCGTCGGACCGGCCACCGGCGACCCGGCCGGCTTCGGTGGCTTCGACGACGTCTACCGCGCCTTCGAGGCGCAGCTCGCCCATGCCGTGGACGTCAAGGTCGCCAGCAATCACGCGATCGAGCGGCTCTTCGCGAGCAGCATGCCTGCACCCTTCCTCTCGGTGCTGATCAAGGACTGCATCGCGGACGGCCGCGACTACTACGACGGCGGTCCGCGCTACGACACGACCTACCTCCAGTGCTGCGGCATCGGGACCGTGACCGACAGCCTCGCGGCCATCCGCCGCCACGTGTTCGAGCAGCCGGTCGTCTCGCTGGAGCAGTTGTCCGCGGCGCTCGCACGCGACTTCCGAGGCGACGAGCCGTTGCGGCTCTGGCTCACCACCCGCACGCCCCGCTTCGGGAACGACGACGACGAGGCCGACGGGCTCATGCGGCGGGTGTTCGACAGCCTGCTCGCGACCATCGACGGCCGCCCCAACACGCGCGGCGGGCACTACCACCTGAACATGCTCTCGACCACCTGCCACGTCTACTTCGGCAGCAAGCTCGGCGCCTCGGCCGACGGCCGGCGTGCCGGCCGGCCCATCTCGGACGGCACCTCGCCCTCGCACGGCGCCGACCGCAACGGCCCCACCGCCGTATGCCGCTCGCTGGCCAGGATGGACCAGGTCAAGACCGGCGGCACGCTGCTCAACCAACGCTTCCTGCCGCACGTGCTGGCCGGCGAGACGGGCCTGGAGAAGCTGGCCCAGCTGATCCGCGGCTACTTCCGCCTGGGCGGTCACCACATCCAGTTCAACGTGGTCGACGACGCTGTCTTGCGCGCCGCCCAACGCGATCCGGAGGCCTATCGCGATCTGCTGGTGCGCGTGGCCGGGTACAGCGACTACTTCGTCGACCTGGGCAGCGACCTGCAAGAGGAGATCATCGCCCGCACGGCCCATGGCGAGGCGTGAGTCGTTGCCGGGCTGCCGAACGCGTTACGCTACGGCTCGTGCCGAGCCATACGACGCCCGATCCGACCCGTGCCGATACCGCCACCGATACCACCGCCGCCGCCTTCGTCTTCGACATGGACGGCGTGCTGGTCGACAGCGAGCGGCCCTTCCTGCGCACGCTGCACACGCTGCTCACCGAGGCCGGCGTCGCGCACGATCGCGACGGACTGCGGCACCTCTGCGGGCAGCCCGCGCCAGCGCTGCGGGCGTTCCTGCTGGAGCGCTTCGGCGGTGACGAGACGGCCGCAGCGGCCTTCGGCGAGCGCTACCAGGCAGCCAAGCGCCGCTTCCTCGAGAACGGCGAGATCCAGGTGATGCCCGGTGCGCACGACGTACTCGCAACGCTGCGCGAGCGCGGGACCGCGTTGGCCGTCGCCACCTCCACCTACCGCGACGCCGCCCTCGAGCGCCTGGCCCGCTACGACTTGGCGCGATGGTTCGACGACGTCGTCACCGGCGATCAGGTCGTAAAGGGCAAACCGGCACCCGACATCTTCCTGCTCGCGGCGGAGCGCCTTCGCGTCGATCCACGCGCGTGCATCGCAGTCGAGGACTCCGCCGCAGGCGTCCAAGCCGCTCGTGATGCTGGTATGACGGTGTTCGCCGTCGCGCACACCTTCCAGCCAGGCGAGCTTGGGCAGGCGCACCGCGTGTT
>PXAU01000158.1 GCA_003567075.1 Trueperaceae bacterium | reverse complement strand
GGCAGGGGAGGAGGGCCCCGTGACGCTCGCCTTCATCGTGCGCGTCGAGTTCGACGGTCGCCGCTGGCTGCTGACGCTGCACGACCTCACCAGCGGCGAACGCCGTGCCTTCGCCAGCTTCGAGGGCTGCTTCGCGGCGCTCAAGGAGCGTTCCGAGGTGCGTTCGCAAGCGCGGCCGCGGCTGCCCCGCTGAACGCGCTCCACGGCGGGCATCGCGCGCGTGTGAAGGCGGCGATGCCTGTAGTTCGTGAATGGTGGCACAATGACGCATGGGCCAGGCGCTGTCGTTGCTCGGGCCGCCCCGCACCCAGCAGGGCGGCGCGTTCCTGGATCTGAACGCGGCGAAGCCGGCCTGCTTGCTGTACTATCTCGCCGCCAGGGGCGACTGGGTGGCCCGGCCGGAGCTGACCCTGCTGTTCTGGCCGGAGCGCGACGAAGCCAGCGCACGGCACGCCCTGCGGCAGCTGGTGTACCGGGCGCGGGCACTGCCGTGGGCCGAAGGGCTCGAGGTCGAGGAGGCGCGCCTGCGCTGGCTGGTGCCCAACGACCTGCAGGCGCTGCGCTCGGCGCTCGCGGCCGGCGATTGGCCGGCCGCGGTGCGTACCTACCGCGGGACGTTCCTCGAAGGCGTCAGCCTGCCTGACGCGCCGGGCTTCGAGGCCTGGTGCGAGCTCGAGCGCGAGCACAGCCGCGAGCGCTACCTCGAGGCCGCCGTCAAGAGCGCGGCCGCAGCGGAGCTCCAGGAGGATTACCCGGCGGCCGTCGAGACCCTACGCTCGGCCCTCGAGGTCGACCCGTTGGCAGAACCGGTCGCCGTCGCCTTGATGCGGAGCCTGGCGCTGGCCGGTGAGCCGGATGCGGCCCAGAAGGTCTACGCGCGGCTCGAGCGCGACCTCGCCGAGCACCTCGGCGGTGAACCCGGCGACCCAGCTCGGACGCTCGTCGAGCGCCTGCGACGCGGTGAGCGACTCGAATCGCGGCCACACAACCTGCCACGCCAGGCCACGGATTTCGTGGGGCGCGAGCAGGAGCTTCGCGCCATCGGCCGGCGGCTGCGGCAGCGCGACGGGCGCCTGATCAGCCTGCTCGGCCCCGGCGGTATCGGCAAGACGCGGCTGGCGCTGCAGGCCGCGGCCGATCAGATCGGCGCCTACCGCAACGGCGTCTACGTGGTGACGCCGGAGGAGGCGAGCCACGTCGACGGTCTGGTGAGCGCGATCGCCGACGTGCTCGGCGTACGACTGCACGAGCGTGGCGACCCCTGGTCGCAGCTTGCGGCGGCACTGGCTGAGCGCGAGGTGCTGCTGGTCCTCGACGGCTTGGAGGCGCTTCCCGGCGCCGGTGCCCGCCTCGCCGACCTGCTCTCGCGGGCCCCGGGGCTGACGGTGCTCGCGACCAGCCGTGCGCCGCTGGGCGTGTCGCTCGAGTCGCGCTTCGTCCTCGACGGGCTCCAGTTCCCTTCGGTCGACGCACCACTCGACCTCGACGCCGACAGCGTGCGGCTGTTCGTGCAGACCGCCCGACGGATGCGTCCCGGCTTCAGCCTGCGCGACGGCCACGGCGCGGCGACGGCGGAGGTCTGTCGACTCGTGGGGGGCGTGCCGCTGGCGATCGAGCTGGCCGCCGCCTGGATCCAGGTGCTCTCGCCACAGGAGATCGCCGCCGAGATCGAGCGCGACCTGGACATCCTGCATGCGCTCGAGCGCGACCGCCCGGCGCGGCAACGGAGCCTGCGGCGCGTCTTCGAAGCCACCTGGGAGCGCTTGGACGAGGCCGAGCGGGCGGTGCTGCTCGCCGCCGCCGGCTGCGCCGGGCCGGTCGACCTTGCGGCGCTGACGCAGGTCGCGGGCGCGAGCCTCGACACGCTCTCATCGCTCACGGCGCGCGGGCTCGTGCGACGCGACGCCGGCGGTCGCGTCGAGATGCACCAGCTGATCCGGCAGTACGCGCGCGAGCGCTTGGCGGCGGCGCCCGAGAAGGCCGGCGAGATCGCGGCACGCCACCTGCGACATTACGCCGATCTCGTGGCAGGCTGGACTTACGAGCACGATCCCACCTCGCTGGTCGCAGGTCTCCGTGCCGATCTGGACGAGATCCGCGCCGCCTGGCGCCACGCCGTGGCGAGCGCCGCCTGGCCGCTCCTCGAGGCGATGGCGCCGAAACTCTCGCTGGCGCACGACTTCAGCGCCCGGGCAGGGCGCTACCTGCGCTGGTTGGACGACGCCCTGGCACGACTCGAGGACGAACCTGGCCAGGAGCGTCTGCGTGGGCGCCTCCAGGCGCAGCGCGCCGGCTGCCTGCAGCGCCTGGGTCGCTACGAGGCGATGGAGGCCGCCGTGCAGACGAGCTTGACGCTGCTGGAGGGGCTGCCGCCCGTGCCGGAGCGCTGCATCGCGCTGCGCGTGCGTGGCAACGCCGCCTACCTGCGCGGCGATCATATCCGCGCAGAGGCGAGCTTCGAGGCGGCGCTGGAGGTGGCGCGCGCGCTCGACGACGAGCGCCTGATCGCCGGCTGCTACAACAACCTTGGTCTGCTGGCGAAGGCCCGCGGTGCGCTCGACCTGGCGCTCGAGCGACTGGAGGCGGCCCGTTCCGTCGCGGCCACGTCCGATCTCGGCATCTGCTCGCAGGTGCTCAACAACCTCGCCACGGTGCACGCCCGCAGCGGCGACGCTCGGCGAGCGGAGAGCCTGCTGCTCGAGAGCGCCGAGATCAAGCGGCGGCTCGGCGACG
>PXAU01000364.1 GCA_003567075.1 Trueperaceae bacterium | reverse complement strand
TGGCACCGATATCCTGATCAGCTGGGCCTACAACGAGGCCTTCCGTCACCAGGGCGGCTTCGCCTACGGTCTCGGCTCGGCCATCTCCGTCCTGATCTTCATCATCACCGTGGCGGTGTCGCTGGTGAACTTCCGTGTGACCGGCGCGCTGAAGGAGGTGAGGAACACGTGATCCCGCCCAGACGCAGCGGTTTCGTGTGGATGGCCGCGATCGCGCTGGCGAGCGTCGCGCTCATCTGGGCGCTGCTCACCAACCTCCCCGACGAGGTGGTGCGCAACCGCTTCATCGTCATCCCCAACGGTTGGGCGTACATCCTCGGCGCCTTCGTGGTCGCGATCGCAGGCTTGGGAGGCAGCGCCTACGCCTACGGTATCGCCACCCGGCCCGGGCGTGCCGGCGCCTACGCGCTCACCATGGGCACGCACATCTTCATCTGGGGCGTGCTCCTGCTGGTGTTCTACCCGGTGGCGTACCTGCTGGCGGTGTCGTTCAACCGCAACGACACGCTGGCGGCGGCGCTACCGCGCGCGGGCAACGTGCTGGTGCGCGCCGGGGTGCTGCCCGACCCGGCCGACTTCTCCCTGGCGCAGTACGAGAAGGTGCTCAGCCACACCACCATGCTCGGCTACCAGTGGGTCATCATCGCGGCGCTCGTGATCGCGGTGCTGGTCCTGGTGGGCGTGCGCCTCGCGGGTCGCTACACGGGCCTGGCGCCCTCTCGGGTCGACCGCTGGAGCAGCTGGCTCGGGTGGGGGCTCTTCGCGACCGCCGCCGTGCTCGTCGTCTCCATCACGCCCGCGCAGTTCTACGGCCTGAACGAGGCGGGTGAGCGCATCGCCGCGAGCTCGGAGCGGACCATCATCCTCTACGTCCGGAACACCCTGCTGGTGTCGGGCACGACCGGCCTGTTCGCAGTCCTGATCGCCACCACCGCTGGCTACGCCTTCGCCCGCATGCGCTTCGAGGGCCGCTACCAGACGCTCATGACGTTCGTGTTCGTGCAGATGTTCCCGGGCTTCATGGCGCTCGTGGCGATCTTCTGGCTGATGGTGCGGCTCGACCTGCTCAACACCTTCACCGGGCTGATCCTGGCCTACTCCGGCGGCGCGATCGCCTTCTCGGCCTGGATCTTCAAGGGTTACCTCGAGTCGGTCAGCCCAGCGCTGGAGGAGGCCGCCATGGTCGACGGCGCGACGCGCTGGGGAGCCTTCTACCGCATCATCCTGCCGGTCTCGGTGCCGATGCTGCTGTTCATCTTCCTGTTGCAGTTCATCGGCACCTACAGCGAGTTCATCCTGGCCAACACGCTCCTGCAGGGGCAGGAGAACTGGACGGTGGGCATCGGTCTGCGCAACTTCACCACTGGCCGCTTCGACACCCAGTGGGGTGCGCTGGCCGCCAGTGCCGTCATCGGCAGCCTGCCGATCCTGATCATCTTCTACGCCTTCCAGGACGCCCTCACCGGCCAGTACGCGGCCGGTGGCGTGAAGGGCTAGCGTCGACACCGCTGCCGCCGAGGCGGCTGGGCGTTCGCGAGGGCGCGCGCACCACCGGCGCGCCCTCGCGCGTGTCCGCGGACGCGCGCCAGCGGCGCGTCTGGTAGCCTGCGGCGATGCGACGCTTCGACGTCTTGGCCTACGGCACCCACCTGGTGTTCGACGGCACCCGCGCCGATCCCACGCGGCTGGCCGATCACGCGCTCCTTCAGCGGGTCGTGAGCGGCCTGGCGGCGCAGCTCGGCGCCGAGGCTCCCAGCCAGCCGGTGCTGGTCGAGGAGGTCGACGGCGCCTCGGCGGGCGTGACGCTAGCGGAGGCGGCGGGGAGCCTGCACGCCTTCCCGGGCCTCGGCACGCTCTGCCTGGACGTGTTCAGCGTGCGTCGGCAGCGCGCCGAGGCGTTCTACCGCCCCGTGGAGGAGGCCTTCGCGGTGGGTCGCTCCACCTCGCGGCGCGCGGCCCGCGCCCGCGCGCCTGGTCCTCACGACCCCGATGGCTTGGCCCGGCGGCTGCGTGGTGAGCGCGCCTACGCCGAGGCCCGCTTCACCGATTTGCGCGCCTTCTCGGCCGACTGAGGCTGGTGCGCGCCCCGAGCACGTGGGAGGTCAGCATGCCCGACATCGTCCTCGCCCTCGACCAAGGCACCACCAGCTCGCGCGCCATCGCCTTCGACGCCCAGGGGCGCGTGCGCGGTGTGGCCCAGAAGGAGTTCCACCAGTCCTACCCGAGGCCGGGCTGGGTCGAGCACGATCCGAGCGAGATCTGGTCGAGCCAGTCGGGGGTGGTGTCCGAGGCCTTGGCGGCAGCCAACACCGGCGCGGACGACGTGCACGCCATCGGCATCACCAATCAGCGCGAGACGGTGGTGCTGTGGGACCGTGCCACGCTGCAGCCGGTGGCGCCCGCGATCGTCTGGCAGGACCGCCGAACCGCCGGTGAGGTCGAGCGTCTCGCCGCGCAGGAAGGCGCCGAGGCGCTGGTGCGTGAGCGCAGCGGGCTGGTGATGGACGCCTACTTCTCGGCCAGCAAGCTGGCCTGGTTGCTCGATCACGTCGAGGGCGCACGCGCACGCGCCGAGAAGGGCGAGCTCGCCTTCGGCACCGTCGACAGCTGGCTGGTGGCGCGCCTGACGCGCGGCGAAGTCCACGTCACCGACGTGAGCAACGCCAGCCGCACGGCGCTCTTCAACCTGCGCACGCTCGATTGGGACGACGACCTGCTGGCCTTGTGGAACGT
>PXAU01000109.1 GCA_003567075.1 Trueperaceae bacterium | reverse complement strand
TTCGCGCCGTGCCTGATGGGGCGCATGTTCCCGGCCTGCGACCGTTGCGGCTACTACCGGGCCCGCGACGAGGCCCTGGCGGCCCCGGTCGCGCTCATGAACTACGCCGCCTTCCTCCACCAGGTCAACGACGCCGGCGGCTTCGGCCCGCGCGAGCTGCTGGTGCTGGACGAAGCCCACGGCGCCGAATCGCATCTGATGCAGTACCTGCACGTGCGCCTCTCCGACGCCCTGCTCGAGCGCGCCGGCATCGACGAGCGGCTGCCCACCTACCTCGATCCCGCCTACGCCATCGACGTGGCCGATGCCATGCTGCCGCGATTGGTGTCGCGGCGCGCCGAGCTCGATGCCGAACTCGGCGGCCGCCAGCACGTGCGGCACGCCGACCTGACGAAGCTGCAGACGCTGCAGTGGCTGGACGCGCAGGTGCGGCGGCTCCGCTGGCTCACGGACACCTTCGACGCCGGCGTCGACTGGGTCTGCGAGCAGGGCAGCGAGGCCGGCCGTCCCGCGCTCGCCTGGAAACCGGTCGAGGTGGGGCCGCTCGCCGAGGACCTGCTGCTCGGTCACGCCGAGCGCGTGCTGATGCTCACCGCCACGGTGCTCGACGCCACCACCTTCTTGCGCGGCCTCGGCCTGACGCCGCGCGACGCCGTGGTGATCCGAGTGGCCAGCACCTTCCTGGCCGCCAGCCGCCCGCTCTTGCTGCGCCCGGTGGCGCGCCTGACGCGGCACCATCAGGCGCGCGAGCTACCGCGCTTGGTGGCCGAGGTGGCGGCCATCATGGACGAGCACGAGACTGAGAAGGGCGTGATCCACACCCACGCCTACCGCATCGCGCAAGCGCTGCAGACGGGTCTACCCGAGCACCTTCAGCGGCGGCTGGTCACGCACGCGAGTGCCGCAGGGCGGCAGGCGGCGCTGGAGGAGCACCTCAGCCGGCCAGAGCCCACCGTGCTGCTGACGCCCTCGATGACCGAAGGTCTGGATCTGATCGACGACCTGGCGCGCTGGCAGGTGATCTGCAAGCTGCCATACCCCTACCTGGGCGATCCGCAGGTCGCGGCTCGGCGCGAGCGCGATCCCGGTTGGTACGCCTGGCGCACCAGCCTCAGCTTGGTGCAGGCGTACGGACGCGTGGTGCGCAGCCGCGACGACCACGCGGTGACGTACCTCCTCGACGCCGACGCGCCGGCCTTCCTGGCGCGCCAGCGCGAGCGGCTGCCGCCGTGGTTCGTCGAGGCGCTGCAGGGCGACTGACGCGCGACGCGCGTCGGCGCCGCGGGCGCTGCCGCGCTGCGCCGGTCAGCCGCAGGGCGCCCACATCATCGGTGTTAGAACCGGTCGGCGGGGGCACGGTACGGCGTCTTGCCGCCTGCCAGCGCCGCGAGCGTGGCCAAGGGCGCGCGCTCGCCCTCCGCCAGGCCGGCGCGGGTGACGGCGTCTGGCGTGGCCGCGCCGCTCAGCAGCAGCGGCAGCGCCCGGATGTCGAGAGCGGTTGCCACACCGGCCCTCGCAGGTTCGAGCGTGCAGCCGTCACGGCCAGGCGTCAGCTGCCAGTGGCCCTCGTTCCAGCGAGCCATCGGGTCGCGCACGGCAAAGGTGACCTCGGGCAGATCGCAGGGAGCCGGTATGGCGGCGAGCGCGCTCGGCAGGTCGACCACCCGCGCCATACGCGTGTCGTTGGTGGTGCTGGTCCACCAATCGCTCCAGTCCCAAGCGAGCGCGTCGTCGCGAGGCAGCTCGAGCTCGATGCGATCGACCTGGTCGCGGTACGAGCCGAGCAGCGCCAGCACGTTACGTCGCCCGGCTGGGCTGCACCACGAGGCGTCGATCACCTGGAGCGTCAGGATCTGGCGCGCCTCGTCGCGCAAGCGGACGACGGCGTAACCGTCCTCCAGGGCGTACGCGGCGACGCGCTGGCCGGGGTCGGGCTCGAGCGCGTCCCAGGTGTCCCAGGGGCCGTCGGTGCGAGCGCCGGTGAAGCTCCAGCCGGCGGCGCAGCGTAAGTGCAACGGCTGCAGCGCGCTGCGCAGGTCGCTGGCCACCTGCTCCGCGGCGACGGGCGCGAGCGGTTGCCACCAACGAGCCGGCAGCGCGAGCCGAACGGCCGTCGGCAGGCTCTGCCAGCCGAAGCGGGCGTAGTAGCGGGGGTCGAAGGGGTAGAGCAGGCTCCAGCCGATCCCGGCCTCGTGGCCGCGTTCGAGCAGCCGTGCCAGCAAGCGACCCGCGAGCCCGCGGCGCCGTGCGGTGGGAACCGTCTGCACCGCGGCGATGGCGAGCAGGCGGACGCGGCGACCGGCCACGAAGGTCTCGAGGTGGTGCCCAGCGGCACTCGCGAGGAGGCGGCCGTCGGCGTCGAAGGCACCGAACGTGGTGTCGAGACGCGACCGCTCGGCCGCACGCGTCGCATCGCGGTCGTGGTAGCCCCAGGTGTGCGCACGCAGGGCGACGTAGGCGTCGAGATCGTCGTCGACGAGCGTCCGCAGCGTCACGCCGGCTGCGTCGTTCACGCCTCGGTCCCAGGCGCAGCGTCGCCGCTGGCCTCGCTGGCGCCGTCGCTGGTGCCGTCGGTGGCAACGCTGGCTTCGCTCGCGGCATCGGGCCAGGGAAGGTGGAGCGGCCGCTCGACGTTGGTGCGCAGCACGATCGTCGTCTCGGTGCGCTCGACCCCCTCGAGCATGAACAGCCGGTCGAGGAAGCCGTCGAGCGCAGGCGTGTCGGTGACGCGCACC
>PXAU01000186.1 GCA_003567075.1 Trueperaceae bacterium | reverse complement strand
GCGGCTCGCGTGGCCTGACGCGCGGTAGCATGCGGTCGTGATACGGCCCGCCCCCGACCCGCAGCGCCTCATCATCGGCACCTTCATGGTGCTGGCGGCGGTCGTGTTCGCGGTGGCGCCGTTGCCGCTTCCCGTCCGCAGCGCCGGGATCGTGCTCGCGGCGTACCTCGCGTTCGGGGTGGGTGGCATGCCGTTCGCATACCTGGCGGCGCTGCTCGCGCCGCCGGCGGGGCTCATCGCCGGTGACGCGCAGTGGCTGGTGATGCTGCCCATCATCCTCAGCGGCAACCTCTTGGGGATGCTGGCGCTGGAGTTCGGCTGGCGCTACCCAGCGCTCGTGCTCTCGCCGCTGCTGCTGATCACGCCCGCCGCCTTCGTGCAGCTCGCGACCCAGCGCGAGCTGTTCGCGGTGGAACTCCCCTGGGACGACGCCCGTGCGCTGTGGTTGACGCTGCACGCGCTGGTGGCGGGGTTGGGCGTGCTGAGCGCCTTCATGCTCGACCGGCAGCGGACGCGGCGCAATGCCGAAGGACCCACAAGGCCAGCGAACCCGACGCAGGGTCCGGCCCCGGCACGCCGCCGGGCCTGACGTGCTCCGCCGCGCCCTCACGCAGGGACGCAGGCGCCTGGCGCTATGGGCCAAGCACCCCACGGGCTCGTTCGTCCGGGCGCTCGCGCGGCGCTACCGCGAGCACAACGTGGCGATGCTCGCGGCTGCGTTGGCCTACTACGCCGCCTTCTCGATGGGGCCGCTGCTCCTGCTGCTCGGTGGTTGGTTCGGCGTGGTGCTACGGGATCGCCCCGAGCTGGCAGAACCCTACCGCGGCGCGCTCGAGGACCTGGTGGAGCAGGTCTTCCCGCTCACGGACGATGCCGCCGCGTTGGTCCAGCAGAGCTTCGACATCATCGTCCAGCAGCTGGGCGAGGGCGCGCTCGTGCGCTCGCTGCTGTCGCTGCTGATCCTGCTGTGGGCCGCGAGCAACTTCTTCGCCTCGTTGCAGCTTGCGCTGGAGCGGATCTTCGCCGGCAAGGCCCAGCGAGGGTTCGTCCGCAACCGCCTCGTGGCGCTGACGCTCGTCGTGGCGGTCGCGCTGTTCGTGCTGGTCGAGGTGATCGGAGCGACCCTGGGGAACGCCGTCGCCGAGCTCTGGTCGAGTTTGGTGGCAGGCGCGGCCGCCATCGACCTGGCCCTGCCCGACGTGCGCCTGCCCCCGATCCTGAACCCACTGCGGCTGGCAGCCGGTGCGGCCATCCTGACGCTCGCCTTCCGCTGGCTCCCGAGCGGCCAGAACGACTGGTACAGCGCGCTCATCGGTGGCATCAGCGGCTCGCTGGCGTTGGCGCTCTTGCGCCACGCGCTGGTGCTCACCTTCTCCGTCGAGCGCATCAACGTCATCTACGGGGTGGTGACCGGCGTGGTGGTGCTGCTCCTGTGGCTCTACCTGGCGATGCTGATCTTCCTGCTGGCGGCCATGCTCACCTCCGAACTCGCCCAGCGACGGGCTAGACTGGCGCCGTGAGCGAGTCGTCGCGTCGTCCACGCGTCCACCGCGGTCCCTGGCTGTACCGCCTCGGCAACGCGTTCTTCTCGCTCGTGGTACCTCTCGTCTACGGCTTGCGCGTCCACGACCTGGAGCATGTGCCGCGCACGGGACCCTGCGTGATCGCCGCCAACCACGATTCGGCCTGGGATCCGCCGGTGATCGGCCTGGCCACGCAGCACTACGTGCAGTTCATGGCCAAGCGCGAGCTCTTCGCCAACCGTCTCTTCGCGGCTGCCCTGCGCGGCGTAGGCGCCTTCCCCGTCGACCGCGAGCGCAACGACGTGGGCGCGATCAAGGAGGCGTTGCGACGCCTGCAGGCGGGCGGGGTGGTGGGCGTCTTCTTCGAGGGTACCCGGCGCCCCGAGGCGAAGGCCGCCATGGGCGGCGCGGCCTTCCTGGCGCAGCGCAGCGGCGCAACCCTGGTCCCCACCGCCATCTGGCGTGAGGGCCGGCGTTTCCACGTCCGCTTCGGTGCGCCGCTGCGAGCCGAGGGTCGCTCGCGCGGTGAGGTCGAGACGCTCACCGCGGCCGTACGCGAGCGCGTGCGGGCACTCCGGGGCGACGGTGCGAGCCCGCCCGAGCGCTGACCCGGCGCCCTCGACTGGCGCGCGCGAACGACGTGCTGGACGTGACGACTGATGCTGTCTCGATGCCATGGGCCAGGAACACCGTCCTGGTCGGCACATACCTGTGGCAAATCCGATAAACGCCGTCGTACACTTGCCCAACGACATGCACCGTGCTAGATTGCGCGCAAGCAACGCATCCTGTATGAGGAGGAGTCAGATGGCGAAGCAGAAGACCGTATCCAAGGCGGATCTCGTCGACACCGTCGCCGATGCGACCGGGATGAAGAAGAAGGACGTCAAGGAAGTCGTCGACACCATGCTTGCGAAGGTCAGCAAGCATCTCGACGAGGGCACCAAGGTGCAGTTGACCGGTTTCGGTACGTTCGAGGTGCGCAAGCGCAAGGCCCGCACCGGCGTGAAGCCCGGCACCACCGACAAGATCAAGATTCCGGCCAGCAAGTACCCCGCCTTCAAGCCCGGCAAGAGCCTCAAGGAGCAGGTCAAGAAGTAGCGCGCCGACGGTCTTCTCGTCGATCGCCCTGCCATCACCGCGGGAGGTCCCGAGGGACCTCCCGCGGTGTCGTCGTCCGAAGCACCACGCCCATCGCCGGCCGCGGCCGCTAGACTGCCTAGCGTGAGCCTCCTCGACGTCATCGGCCCGGTCATGGTCGGGCCCTCCAGCAGCCACACCGCCGGCGCCTGCCGCTTGGCGCTCCTGGCCCGTCACGCGCTGGGCGACGCGCCATCGCGGGCGCGCTTCACGCTGCACGGATCCTTCGCCAAGACCGCCCGCGGCCACGGCACCGACCTGGCCCTCGTGGCCGGCGCGCTAGGCTTCGCGCCTGACGACGCGCGCATCCCGCAGGCCCATGACGAGGCGACGCGACACGGCCTCGGCATCGAGTTCGCCAGCGCCGACTTAGGCGATGTCCATCCAAACAGCGTGCGCATCGAGCTGTGGGCTTCGGCTGACGAGCGCCGCCTGGAGCTGCTGGGCTCGAGTCTCGGTGGTGGCTTGGTCAAGGCCTTCGGCCTCGACGGGTTCCGGCTCGAGTTCAGCGGCGGCGCCCCCACCCTGCTCGTGCGGCACCGCGACACCCCCGGCGTCATCGCCCGGGTGACGCGTGTCATCGCCGACGACGACGTGAACGTCGCCACGCTCTTCAGCGCCCGCCAGCGCAAGGGGGGCGAGGCGATGATGTCGGTCGAGTGCGACCGCCCCATCAGCGAGGTGGCCGCGGCCTACCTGCTGCACCTGCCCGCGATCACCTGGTTGCGCCAACTGCCGACCGTGATGAGCAGCGGAAGCGACGGCGCCCACATCGCTCTCTCCACGGCCGAGGCAACGCCGTGACGTTGGCCGAGCTCGCGGCTGCCGCGGGACCCGCCAGCGCCGCGGTGCTGGCCGATCAGGGGCTCTCGGACGACGAGCGCGCGGCGCTGCTCGAGGAGATGCGTGGGCGCTTGCGGGAGATGCGCGACGCCATCGCGCGGGGCTTGACGAGCGACGCCAAGAGCCGCACCGGCATGGTCGGCTGGAACGCCAAGACCTTGCATACTGCGGGCGACGTGCTGGCCGCGCCGCTGCTCAAGCGGGTGCAGGCCTACGCCATGGCGATCAACGAGGAGAACGCCCGCATGGGCCGCATCGTGGCGGCGCCCACCGCCGGCAGCGCCGGCACCGTGCCGGGAGCCCTCATCGGCGTCGGCGACCCCCTCGACCTCGCGGACGAGGCGCTCGTCCTGCCCCTCGTCCTGGCGGCCGGCATCGGCGAAGTGATCTCGAAGACGATGTTCATCGCCGGCTCGACCGGCGGCTGCCAAGCCGAGATCGGCTCGAGCGCGGCCATGGCGGCCGCGGCGGTGACGGAGTTGCTCGGCGGCGACGCCGAGGCGAGCGTCCACGCTGCGGCGATGGCCTTGATGAACACGATCGGACTGGTGTGCGACCCCGTGGGCGGCTACGTCGAGGTGCCGTGCGTCTCGCGCAACGCGTTCTTCGCGGTGCATGCGATCTCGAGCGCCCAGCTGGCGCTGGCCGGGTTGCGCTCGGTGATCCCACCCGACGAGGTGGTGCAGGCGATGGCCTCCGTGGGCCGAATGCTCCCACCGGAGCTGCGCGAGACGGGCGAAGGCGGCATCGCCGACACCCCGACCGGGCGCCGCATCGCGCTTGAGATGGCGCGCTAACGCGCGGCGCGCTGACGCACGGCGCGCTGACGCGCGGCGCGCTAACGCGCGGCGCACGAGACGCGACGTCCAGAGCTCTTGGCTGCGTCACCGGCGGCTGGCTGCGTCACCGGCGGCGGACCGCTGCATTCGTGGTCGTGCCTACGGAACTTCGTGAAGGATGGCATATGCTCGTTTTCACGAGGGACGTTCGTCCCGGACATTCGTCCCGGACGTCCGCCTCGGCCCCCCGAACGCACACCCGACCCCGGAGGTTCCATCATGCGCAGCGCAGCCCCAATCCCAGCCCGTCACCATGTGGTCGTCGTGGGCGCCGGCTTCGGTGGGCTCGCCGTCGCACGCTCGCTGCGACGCGCTGACGTCGACGTGACCCTCGTCGACCAGCACAACTACCACACCTTCCAACCGCTGCTCTACCAGGTGGCCACCGCCGGCCTCGGCAGCGAGGACGTCGCTCATCAGGTGCGCGGCATCGTCCGCAAGCACCGCAACGTGCGCTTCCGCTTGGGCCGCGTCGAGCGGCTCGACCTGGATGGCCGCCGCGTCCACCTCGACGATGGCCAGGCACTGCCGTTCGACAGCCTGGTACTGGCGGCCGGCTCGGTCTACGGCGACCACGGCATCCCCGGCGTGCGCGAGCACGCCTTCGTGCTCAAGAGCGTGCACGAAGCCACGGCCCTACGCAGCCACGTGCTGCGCCAGTTCGAGGCCGCCGCCCACGAGCCTGAGACCGCAGCCGACGGGCACCTTACCTTCGTGATCGCCGGCGCCGGCCCCACCGGCGTCGAGATGGCTGGCGCGTTGGTGGAGCTGTTCCGGGTGCTGCGCCAGGACTACCCCGAACTCGCTGCTGCGCGGCCGCGGGTGGTGATGGTCGAACCCACCGGCACCGTGCTGGCACCGTACGGTCCGCGCACGCGCGCCTACGCTGAGCGCACGCTGCGGCGGCGCGGGGTCGACCTCCGCCTCCGTACCGGCGTCAGCCGCGCCGAGCCGCATCAGGTCGAGCTCAGCGACGGCAGCATCGTGCCGAGCCGCACGCTGATATGGGCCGCGGGCGTGCGCGCCAACCCGCTGGCAGAACGCCTCGGTATCGAGGTGGACCGGGGCGGCCGCGTCCCCGTCACCGAGAGCTTGCACCTGGCCGAGCATCCCGACGTCTTCGTGATCGGCGACATGGCCGGCGTCCCAGGTAGCGCCGAGCGCCCCTACCCGCAGGTCGCGCAGGTCGCGATCCAGATGGGCAAGCACGTCGGCCACGTGCTGAAGGCACGCCGCGCCGGCCGCGAGCCGCGCCCGTTCCGCTACGCCGATCGCGGCCAGATGGCCATCATCGGTCGCGGCGCCGGGGTGGCGGAACTCGCGCCGGGCCTTGGCGGTGGCCGCTTCTCGGGCTTCCTGGGTTGGTTGGCCTGGCTCTTCGTGCACTTGATCTACCTTCCTGGCCATCAGAACCGGGTGACCGCCTTCGGCACCTGGGTCTACAACTTCCTCACCTACGATCGTCACGCCCGCCTGCTGCTGGATGAGGGCGAGCGCGCCGCTGCGGCCGCGCGGGCTCCGGCGCGGGCCGACGACAACGTGCCTCGGCTCGATCGGGCTGCCTGAGCAGCGCGCCTGCCGGGCAGGTCCAGGCCTCGCCGCAAGGCGGGACCGTGTCGGGCTGCGCGGTACGATGCTGCCATGACGAGCCTCCCGAACGGCTTCGACGACGACGACCTGCGCGCCGCACTGGACGTGGCGATCCTCGCGGCGGACGCCGCCGCGCGCATCCACCATGGCTACCAGGGCGGCGCCATGGGCGGCCGCACCAAATCGACCGACATCGACCTCGTCACCGAGGTCGACACGCTCTCGGAGGAAGCCATCAGGAGCGTGTTGGCTGAGCACTCCCCCGACCACGCGGTGCTGGGCGAAGAGGCGGGCCAGGACGTCGACGCCCGCTGCCGTTGGATCGTCGACCCGCTCGACGGCACCGTCAACTACGCACACGGCTTCCCCTTCTACTGCGTGTCCATCGCACTCGAGGTCGATGGCCAGCTGCTGGTGGGCGTGGTGCACGACACCGCCCACGACGAACGCTTCACCGCCATGCGGGGCCACGGCGCGTTCCTGGACGGACGTCGTCTGCGCGTCAGCCAGGCCACCGACCCGCTCCAATGCCTCGTCTGCACCGGCTTCGCCTACGATCACGAGACGCGCGAGCGCAGCGTACCTGCCTTCACGCGGGCGCTGGCGGCGACGCGCGCGATCCGCAGGCCCGGCGCCGCGGCACTCGACATCTGCTACGTCGCGGCCGGCCGCCTCGACGCCTTCTGGGAGTACGGCTTGAACGCATGGGACGCCGCCGCAGGTGTCCTGATGGTGCGCGAAGCAGGCGGCACCGCGACTGGCGCCGACGGCAGCCCGTACCGTTGGGACCACGACGCGCTGCTCGCCACCAACGGCGCCTCGCACGCGAAGTTCATGGAACTGCTGCAGCTCGGTGCGACGGTGACCTGAGCCCGCTCTGATCGGCGTCGGCGGGCCACTGGATCGGAACGCCGGCGCGCTCGAGCAACGCCTCGCTCAGCGACCACAGGCGGCGTTGCGCCTCCTCGTCACGTGCCCGCGGTGCGAACGGCCGCTCGCGTCGGTCGACGTAGTACCCGCCGCTGCGACCGCGCATCTCCGGGGCACTGGCCAGCCACACGACGGTATCGGCACCGCGCTCGGGCGTGCGGCCGAACAGGCGCTGCGCCAGGCGCACCAGGCCACCCATGGGGCCGCCGACGTGGCCGAACGAGGTCGCCACGAAACCCGGATGGACCGCGTTGGCGGTTACGCCGCTGCCCTCCAAGCGCCGCGCCAACTCGGCCGTGAACAGTTGGTTGCAGAGCTTCGACCAGGCGTACGCCGACCAGCCGCTGTAGCGCCGTTCGGAGGTGGGGTCGTCGAGCTGCAAGCGGGCGCCCATGGCGGCGTTCGACGATACGGTCACCACCCGCCCCCCCGCCGCTCGCAGTTCGGGCAGCAGCGCCAGCGTCAATGCGAACGTGCTCACGTGGTTGAGCGCGAAGGTCAGCTCCAGGCCGTCATCCGTGACGACGCGTCCCGGCACGAACGCGCCAGCGTTGTTGACCAGCACGTCCAGGCGTCCGAAGCGTTCGCGGAAGGCGGAGGCGAGCGCCACCGCCTCGCGCGGGCGGGACAGATCGGCCGGCAGGTAGTGGAGCCCGGACGAACCCGTCTCGGCCCGCAGCCGCTCGACCACCTGGGCTCCGGCGCCGTTGCCGCGCGACACGCACACGACAGTGAAGCCATGCTCGGCCAAGGCCTTAGCAGCGCTCAGGCCGATACCGGAGCTGGCGCCGGTGACGATCGCGACGGGGCGGTTCGTATCGCTACCATCAGTCATGGCGGCACCATACCGACGCCGCCCGGAGCCCAACCGTCAGCCGACCCCCGATGTCGGCGCGACGATGGCGCGGGTGGCGTCAGAAGTCGTCCGGGAACTCGAGTCGGCGATCACGCGGGCGGCTGGGCCTCGGCGGCGCATCGGGATCGTCGGGATCACGGACCGGGGACGACGCTCGTCGCAGCGCCGCCGGACCGGCCGGCAGCGCGACCTGGCGGGCACGAGGACCGACCTCACGGGCGCTCTGCGTCGCTGGCGCCTCGTCGGTGGCGCCGGCCGGCGCCTCGGTGCTCGCCGGCGCCGCGCTCGATGCGCTCGCGCGGGCTGCAGCGGGCTGCACTCCCGAACGCTGAAGCCCGTAACCTTCGCCACCGCCAGGCCCGGAACCCGCCGCGACACTCGACGACGGCGTCACGGGCACACGCGACGCACGCGCCGCGGAGCCGCCCGCGTTACTCGGCGCGTCGCGCGGTGGCACGATGGGCGGCGTCCGCCGCCCACCCAGCAACGCTGCCAGCGACGCAGAAGCCGGCTGCGGGGCCGAACCCCGCTGCGGGGCCGGCGCTGCCTCGTCGGGGGCAGGCACCGGCTGCGCACGGATCACGCCCACCGCAACCTGACGCCCGGCCGTGGCCTCGCGCGCCGCGCGGCGCTGCTCGGCGCCACGGCGCGCTCCGACTTCGGCGTGCGCGGCGGTTGTCGCGGCATGCCGCGCAGCGGTCCGGCCGGCCTTGGCGACGTCGTCCATGCGAACGACGTCGCGGCGCTCGCTGGCCAGCGACCGTGCCGGCTCCACCCGCTGCTCCAGCGGGGCGACCTTGAAGCGCTTGGCCCACGGCTCCCAGGTCAGTTCGGCCCGGTGACGCCAGAGCTTGGTACGGGTGGCGGCGGCGTAGCAGTACAGCTCGAGCAGACCGTCGTCGAGTTTCGCGACCGGCAGCTGCACGCGCACATCGACCTCACTCAGCGCCGGCACCAGGTGGACCGTCTCGGCCACCCCGGCACGCCCGCCCGGCCCGGTCCGGCTGGCGATCTCCAGCAGCTGCAACGGGTAGCGACCCAGGTTGCTCACCGTCATCGTCAGCATGCCGGCCCCGAGTCGCCCGGCGCGTTCCTCGGGCACCAACTCGCCTTGCGTGATCAGGATCTCGGGCGCGCGCACCTCGAGCGCCGGACGCGCTCGACGGCGCTGGAAGAGCGCCAGCAACAACACGACGAGCGCGGCCAGCAGCAACCACAACCCCAAGGGCCAGCCCCCAGGATCGGTCAGCGATACGCCGTCGGTCTCGGCGAACCAGGCCGACACGGCCTGGGCGGCCGCGTCGAGCATCTCGGCCATGCGCCTCAGCGCAGTCTCCACCCGCGGTCCCTTCCCGCCCGGTCGGCGCACACGTCGCGCGCCGGCCAGCACGTTCGCCCCGTAGCGTACCGCTCGAGCGTGAGAAGGCTCGGCCGTCCAGCACGCTCTAGGCCCCGCACCCACCCGACCCGCACCGTCGGTCCGACCATCTGCTAGCGTCGAGGCCGTGGGGCCCTTCACCACCGCCGACGGCAGCCGCAGCCTGCACAGCCAGCGCTACGGCGAGCCGTACCGCTCGCGGCACGGTGCGCGCAGCGAGAGCTGGCACGTCTTCGTCGCCGGAAGCGGCGTCGCCGCCCGACTCGCTGCGGGGCAGCCGACGACGGTGCTGGAACTCGGCCTCGGCACGGCCCGCAACCTCGGCGCCAGCGCCGCGGTCGCCTTGGCCTTCGGCACGCCGCTCCGCTACGTCGCCTGCGAGCACGACCTGCTGCCGGCGGACGCCTGGGCGAGCCAGGAACCGGATGCGCTCGGTCCACCCCGCTTCCGTGACGCCCTGCTGACGGCACGGCGCGGGTGGGACGCGCTGCCAGGGCGCCGCCACACGCTATGCGTCGGGCCGGTGCAGCTGGCGCTGCTTGTCGGCGACGCCCGCGAGGCGGCCTGGCCGGAGGCGGTGGACGCGGTGTACCTCGACGCCTTCTCGCCGACCGTCAACCCCGAGCTGTGGACGGAGGCGGTGTTGCAGCGGGTCGCCGCGAGCCTGGCCGAGGGCGGCAGCGTGGTCAGCTACTGCGTGCAGGGACGCGTCCGGCGGACGCTGGCAGCGGCTGGGCTCCGCGTGGAGCGGCGTCCGGGTCCGCCCGGCGGCAAGCGCGAGGTCCTCTGGGCGCAGCGTGCTCGGCCGCTCGCGCGGCCTGCGCAGCTCGACGCCCCGCACCCACTCGCCGGCCAACGCGCGGCGCTGGTAGGCGGTGGCGTCGCCGGCTGCTCGCTGGCGCTCGCCGCTGCGCGCGCCGGCGTCTCGGTCGAGGGGTTCGATGCGGGCGACGGGCCGGGCAGGGCGTCGAGCGTGCCCGCCGCGCTCCTCAACCCGTACCGCGGCCGCAGCGGCCGCGCCACGCTCGACGACCGGCTCGGGGCCGCGCGCAGCTGGAGTTGGGCTGCGGCGCTGGCGTCCGAGGGCCTGGCCAGTGGCGCGCATCCCAGCGGCGTCGTCCGGATCGCGGACAACCCACGCCAGGCGCGGGCCTGGCGCGAGCAGCCCGGCACCATCGCCTTCGGGCCCGACGACGCGCCCGTCGGCGGGCGCTGGCGCGCCCCGCACGGTGGCATCATGGTGCCCTACGGCGGCTGGATCGACCCTCCGCGCTGGCTGGCAGCGTTGCGCTGCAGCGCGGAGGCGCGCGGCGCCCGCTGGCACGATGACGCTCGCGTCGAGGCCCTCGGCCGGCGCGGCGATGGCCGCTGGCAGTTACGCGCAGCAGCTGCAGCGGACGCGGCCGCGGCCGCGGGCCCATTCGACGTCGTCGCGCTGTGCCTGGGCGCCAGCCCCCCCGGAGCGCTACCGCACCTGCCCGTGACGGCGCTGCCGGGCGCAGTCGCGCTGGTGCCCGGTCACCTGCCGGCGCGGCCGCTGGCCGGAGCCGTCTACGCTGCCAACGTCGGCAGCCCCGAGCGGTACGGGCTCGATCCGCGGCACGCCTCCATGGCGTTCGGCGGCGGCGATCCCGCCCGCGCGGACGACGGCGCGGGGCTGCGGGCAGCCTTGGCCTGGACGCTCCCCGAGGAGCCCGGTCCGCTGCAGGCCACGTGGCACGGCCTGCGTGCGCGCGGGCCCGATCCAGCGCCGCAGGTGGCGGCGCTGGCGCCCGGGGTGTGGTGGTTCGGCAGCTTCGCTGGCCGTGGCTTCTTGCGCGCCGCGCTGGAGGCGGAGCGGCTGGTGGTGCGCTGGTCGCGTGGCCCGCGCTGAGCCGGCTACGCCCCAGTGCCGCCCGCCTCGTCCGGCACGGCGTGGAAGAGCGAGGCAGCCAAGGCCTCGAAACGCTGTCGGTCGAAGCGGCGTCGCCCCTCCACCAGCCCGCTGCCGTCTTCGGCCAAGGTCAGGCGCCGGTACACGTGCGAGTCGAAGGGGTGCACGACCACCTCCTTGAACACCGCGTGCCGCGGACTGGCGTTGAGCATGAGAACCGGTTGCCGGTCGCGGGGGCGCGCCAGGCTGGCGGTCATGACGATCACCGGCAGGTCGTAGGGCCGCTCCATCCGGTAGATGTAGTCGGGGAAGTCGGCGATCTTGACGAACACGGCGTCGTCCCGTCCCTCGGCGAAGCCGCGCGCCCACGCGAGCAGCTCGGCCCAGGCGGCGTAGAACGCCCGGTCGCGATCGGTCAGATGGGGCTCCGTGGCCATGCGGCCAGTCTAGCCTCTGCGCGCCACGCACGGGGCCGGCGCCAGCGCCCGGCGATGCCGCCGTCAGTACGCCACGGGGAACGCCTGCAGGTACCGGAAGACGTTGCGAGGCTGGTACCCCGGCAGCGGCCCGTCGAGGCGGAGCCCCGGCAGACGCCGCAGCAGGGCTCGCACCGCGCACTGGAGCTCGAGCCGCGCCAGCGGAGCGCCGATGCAGTAGTGCACCCCGAGGCCAAAGGCCACGTGGGGGTTGGGCTGGCGACGGACGTCGAAGCGGTCGGGCTCGGCGAACACCGCCGGGTCGCGGTTGGCGGCTGCGTAGAACAGGCACACGCGGGTCCCGCGAGGCCACTCGTGCGCACCGAACCGCATGGGCTCAAGCACGCGCCGCTCGAAGAACTGCAGCGGCGTGTCGAAGCGCAGCATCTCCTCGACCGCGCTGCCGACCAGTCCCGGCTCGGCCGCCAGCAGGGCCCGCTGCTCGGGGTGCTGGAGCAGCGCCAGCATGCCGTTGCCCAGCGTGTTCACGACCGCCTCGTGGCCGGCGTTGAGGAACAGGATCGTGTTGGCGACGATCTCACCCTCGCTCAGCCGGGCCGGCTCGGTGTCGTGCAGCGCCACCATGCGGCTGATCAGGTCGTCGCCCGGGCACCGACGCTTCGCCGCCATGCGCTCGCGCACGAAGGTCGCGAACGCGTCGGCCGCGCGCACCGCCGCGCTCTCCATGGCGGGCGTCCGCTCAGGCTCGAACATGCCGATGATCGCCCTGGACCAGGGCAGGAGCAGGGACCGCTCGCCCTCGGGCACGCCCAGCAGCTCGGC
>PXAU01000257.1 GCA_003567075.1 Trueperaceae bacterium | reverse complement strand
GTACGACTTCTTCGGCATCGAGTTCGGAGGCCATCCGAACCTGCGCAAGATCCTCACGCCGGAAGACCTCGAGGGCCACCCGCTGCGCAAGGACTTCCCGCTCGGCGAGACGCCCACGCTCTTCAACGAGGGCCGCTTCCTCGATCCTGCTGCGTTCCGCGCCGGCATGATCGGCGCCAGCCAGGGGCTGACCGGCTGGGTCGGCGGCGCTCGCAAGGGCGTCGTGTCCGAACAGCGGCCCGAGCCCAGCGCCAGCGGCGGCGCCACCCCAGGCGGGTCGGCGGGCGACGGGGAGGACGAGCGATGAGCATGCGAGCCTCCGGCTACCAGGCCATGACCGTGGCCGAGGAGCAGAGCGGCGACTTCGAGACCAAGCTCATGCGCATCAACGTCGGGCCGCAACACCCCAGCACCCACGGGGTGCTGAGGCTGGTCGTCGACCTCGACGGCGAGGTCATCGCGCGCATCAGCCCGGTCATCGGCTACCTCCACACGGGCTTCGAGAAGACCTTCGAGCACCGCACGTACCAACAGGGGGTCACGTACTCCAACCGCATGGACTACGTGCACGGTTTCGGGCACGACCTGGCCTACGTGCTCAGCGTCGAGAAGCTGATGGACGCCTGCGTGCCCGAGCGCGCCCAGCGGATCCGGGTGATCCTGACCGAGCTCAACCGTATCGCCAGCCACCTGATCTTCTTCGGGACCGGCATCCTCGACATGGGTGCCCTCACGCCCTTCTTCTACACGATGCGCGAACGCGAACAGCTGCTCGACATCTTCGAGTCGGTCAGCGGCGTGCGCATGAACTACGGCTACTTCCGCGTGGGTGGGCTCGCGTGCGACGTCCCCGAGGGCTTCGAGCACGACGTCCGCGCGTTCCTGGCCTCCTTTCCGAAGATGATGGACCAGTACGCCGCGATGTTCGCGAAGAACGATATCTTCGTCAGCCGCACCAAGGGCGTCGGGGTGCTCTCGCGCGAGCAGGCGCTCGAGCACGGCTTGACCGGCCCCAGCCTGCGCGCCAGCGGCGTGCCGCTCGACTTCCGCAAGGCGGAGCCCTACTCGGGCTACGAGGACTACGCCTTCGACGTGCCGACCAGCACCGTCGGCGATGCCAGCGCGCGCTTCGAGATGCGCATGCTCGAGATGGAGCAGAGCCTGCGGATCGTCGAGCAGGCGCTCGACCGCCTCGAACCCGGTCCGGTGCAGGACCCCGACCGCCGCATCAGCCTGCCGCCCCGCAGCGAGCTCGAGACATCGATGGAGGCGGTGATCTTCCACTTCAAGCTGGTGACCGAAGGCTTCCACCCGCCGCGTGGCGCCGCGTACGTGCCCACCGAGTCCGCCCGCGGCGAGCTCGGCTACTACGTCGTCAGCGACGGTGGCTCGATGCCGTACCGCGTGAAGGTCCGCGTGCCAAGCCTGGTCAACCTGCAATCGCTCGAGGCCGCCTGCGTGGGCGGGCTGTTCGCCGACATGGTGGTCAACATCGCCACCATGGACCCGGTCATGGGAGACGTCGACAAGTGAGCAGCCGCCAACCGCTCCCGACCGTCACGCCGTTCTTCGCCGACAAGCAGGAGCGGCTGAGCGAGATCCTCGCTCGCTATCCCGAGTACGGCCGCCGTAGTGCGCTCATGCCGCTGCTGTGGGAGGTCCAGCGCGCCGAGCGCCACGTCTCCGAGGCGCGGGTCGAGGAGATCGCCGAGATCCTGGGTCTGCACGCCACCGAGGTCAAGGGCGTGATGAGCTTCTACGGCACCTACCACGAGCACCCGGTGGGCCGGTATCACCTGCAGGTCTGCCGCACCCTGTCGTGCTCGCTCGCCGGCGCCGACACGTTGGCCGACTTCCTCGAGGATGAACTCGATCTGGTGAACGGCGAGACCGACCCGGAGGGGCGATTCTCGCTTCAGTACGTCGAGTGCCTCGGCTCGTGCGGCACGGCACCGGTGCTGCAGGTGAACGACACCTACTTCGAACGGGTCTCGCGCTCGCGCTGCCGCGCGTTGCTCGACGCCATGCGGCGCGACACCTTGCCCGAGCCGACGCTCGAGCGCGGCGGCGACAACGAGCCCAACGCCCCGGACCAGGAAGGGGGTGCCGCGTGAGCGACACCGCGAGCAGCGCGCCGAAGCCGATCACCAGCCGCTTCGACCCGCGTTTCGAGCCCACCCTCTACGCCCACGTCGGTGTGCCGGGCAGCCACACCCTGAGCTACTACCGCTCGCACGGCGGCTACGAGGCGGCGAGCAAGGCGCTGGGGCTGGAGCCCAAGGCCGTCGTCGACGAGGTGAAGGCCTCGGGGCTGCGCGGCCGCGGCGGCGCCGGTTTCCCCACCGGCGTCAAGTGGTCGTTCATGCCGCCGGTCGACGGCCGGCAGCGCTTCATCGTCTGCAACGCCGACGAGTCCGAGCCCGGCAGCTTCAAGGACCGCTACCTGCTCGAGGACGACCCCCACCAGCTGATCGAGGGCATGCTGATCGCCGGCTGGGCGATCCAGGCCACCATCGGCGTGGTGTACGTCCGAGGCGAGTACTACCACGCCTACGGGCGCCTCGCCGCGGCGATCGACGAGGCGCGCGCGGCCGGCATCCTGGGCCGGGGCGTCCTCGGCAGCGAGTTCGACTTCGATCTGATCCTGCACCGCGGCGCCGGTGCCTACATCTGCGGCGAGGAGACGGCGCTCATGAACTCGTTCGAGGGGCTGCGCGCCAACCCGCGGCTGAAGCCGCCCTTCCCGGCGCAAGCGGGTGTCTACGGCCTGCCCAGTACCATCAACAACGTCGAGAGCTTCTGTGCCGCCGTGCACATCGTCGCGCGCGGCGCGGCGTGGCACGCCGCCATGGGCACCGACGACAGCAAGGGCATGAAGCTCTACCAGGTGTCGGGCCCGGTCGCCCGGCCGGGCGTGTACGAGGTGCCGATGGGAGCAACGTTCCGTGAGCTCATCATGGAGCTGGCCGGCGGCCCCAGCGAGCCCGCCAAGGCCATCATCCCTGGCGGCTCGTCCACGCCGCTGCTGCCCTGGAGCGACGCCACGCTCGACCTGCCGATGGACTACGGCACCATGGCCAAGCACCGCAGCATGCTCGGCACCGGCGGGGTGATCGTGATCCCCGAGCGCAAGTGCATCGTCGACGCCTACTACAACGTGGTGCGCTTCTACGCCCACGAGTCCTGCGGCAAGTGCACGCCCTGCCGCGAGGGGAGCGCGACCTGGCTGCCGAAGATGTACCAGAAGCTGCTCGCGGGGCAGGGGACGCACGAGGACCTCGCGCTCATGGAGGACATGGTCAAGCACATGCGCGGCACCGCCTTCTGTCCCTTGGCCGACGCCTGCGCCATGCCGGTGCAGGCCAGCTTCGAGCACTTCCGGCACGAGTACGAGCACCTCGTCGACCAGGGCGAGTCGCTGTACCCGCGCCGGCGGGAGTGGGCCGCATGAAGGTCACCGTCAACGGCACCGTCCTCGAGCTGGACCCCGGCACCTCCGCCATCGACGCGGTGTTCGCCGCCGGGTTCGACGTCCCGTACTTCTGCTCGCAGCCGTACATGTCGCCCATCGGCGCGTGCCGCATGTGCCTGGCGCGCATCGGCGCGCCGCGCAAGGAGCGCGACGGCAGCTGGATCCTCGACGAGTCGAGCGGCGAGCCGAAGGTCTTCTACTTCCCCGCCATGATGGCCACCTGCACCACCGCGATCATGGAGGGGATGGTGATCGACACCCTCTCGAAGGACGTCAAGGACGCCCAGAACGCGATGGTGGAGTTCACCCTCATCAACCACCCGCTCGACTGCCCGGTGTGCGACAAGGGCGGCGCCTGCGAGCTGCAGGACCGCGCCTACGAGTACGGCACGGGGCGCTCGCGCTTCGTCTTCGACAAGCGCCACCAGGAGAAGCACCACCCGCTCTCCGCCCTCATCACCCTGGACCGCGAGCGCTGCATCCACTGCAAGCGCTGCGTGCGCTACTTCGAGGAGGTCCCCGGCGACGAGGTGCTCGACTTCATCGAGCGCGGCGGCCACACCTACATCGGTACCCTCGAGGACGGCCTGCCCAGCAACTTCACCGGCAACATCACCGACATCTGCCCGGTCGGGGCCTTGCTCGACGCCACCAGCCGCTTCCGCGGCCGCAACTGGGAGTACGACCACACCTTCACCACCAGCCTGGACGACGCCTCGGGTTCGGCCATCGTGGTCGACGCCCGCACCGGCCGCATCGAGCGCATCAAGAGCGGCCTCAACCCCGAGGTCAACAAGAGCTGGATCGACGACGGGATCCGCTTCGGGCACGAGTACGCCGACGATCCCGAGCGGCTGAAGCGGCCGCTGCTGCGCAGGGGCGAGGGCTTCGAGGAGGTCAGCTGGGAGGAGGCCGCCGCCTTCGTCGCGGAGCGCCTCGCGGGGTTCTCGGGGAAGGACGTCGGCGTCGCCATTCGAGCCGACGCCACGCTCGAGGAGGGCGTCGCGGCGCGTGCCCTGGCCCAGCACGTAGGCACCGGACAGCTCGATCACGCGCCGCGCCACGGTCCCTCGCTGGTGCCGCTGCACGGCGCCACCGTGCTCGACGTTGCTACCGCCGACGCGCTCCTGGTGCTCGGCGACGTGACCGAGGAACTGCCGGCGCTCGACCTGCGCATCAAGGACGCGCTCAAGGGTGTCTCCCCACCCGAGCTCTTTGCGCACGGTGTGCCGATCGCCGACCTGCGGCTCAAGGAGCGCATGCCGCGCGCCAGCGAGCGCCTGGCGGTGGTGGCGCCGTACCGCGTCGACCTGATGAAGTACGCCGGCGCAGCCGTGCAGGTGCCGGTGGCCGGCGAAGCCGCCTGGCTGCAGGCGATGGCCGCCGTCGCGCACGCCCAGCCGGCCGACGAAGCGGTGCTCGGCATGCCTCGAGCCGAGGCCGAGTCGCTTGTGCGCGCCTGGCGCGAGGCGCAGAAGCCGATCATGATCGTCGGCGGCTTCGTGCTCGCCAGCGAGGCCGCAACGGAGGCGGCCGCCTCGCTGGCCAAGGCGGTCGGGTTCCGGCAGGTGCTGGTGCCGCCCATGGCCAACGGCGTGGGCCTGGAGATCACCCAGGTGCTCCCCAGCCACGCCCGCTACGACTACCAGGGCATGCTCGGCGGCAGCGCCAAGGCGCTCGTGCTCTCCAACCTGAACCCGGCGGTCGACCCGGCAGTGGCCGAGCGCCTCCGCTCGTGCGAGCTGCTGGTGGTGCACGACCTGTTCTTGACCGAGACCGCTCGCCTGGCGCACGTGGTGCTGCCAGGCACGAGCGGTTACGAGAAGGACGGCACCATGGTCAGCCTGGAGGGCCGCTTCCTGCCGGTTCGCGCCGCGCCGGTGGACGCCGGTGAGGCGCGCGACCTGACCGGCGTGGTCAAGGCGCTGGGCGAGGCCTTCGGCCAACGCTTGGAGGGTCGCAGCGTCCGCTCCGCCAGGCGCGTGCTGCGCAAGGAGCTGGGCTTCGATCCGACCGAGTTGCATCGGCTGGGGCTGCTGCGGGAGCTGCCGCGGCGGCGCGCCATCGTGAGCCTCAACGTGCGCGAGACGGTCGTCGGTGACTCGCTGCGCGTGCCCTCGCTGGCGCGGCCCGAGTACCTCGGGCGAAATGCGCACCTGCGGGCCGCGCTCGGCGGGCCGGCCCTGCGTCTTCACCCGGAGGACGCCGCCGCGCGGGGTCTCCGCACCGGTGACGAGGTGGTGGTGCCGGTCGATGGCGTGCCGCGGCGCCTCGAGGTGCGCGTGAGTGACGCGGTGCCGCGGGGCGTCAGCCTCGTGCCCGCGACGCCCGAGGCCCCGGCCGGGCCGGCCGCGGTGGCGCTCGACGACCTCGTGCACGAGCGGCGCGCGCTCGAGGTCGCGTAGATGGAACCGCTGTGGGTGACGTTCCTCAAGGCCTTGGTGCTGTGCCTGGTGTTGCTCGGCGCCTTCGCCTACATGACGCTCATCGAGCGTCGCATCCTGGGCCGCATGCAGCACCGCTACGGGCCCAACCGCACCGGCCCGCTGGGGCTCCTGCAGCCGATCGCGGACGCGCTCAAGTCGGTCTTCAAGGAAGACATCACCGTCACCAACGCCGACAAGGTGATCTACGTCGTGGCGCCCATGATCTCGATCATCTTCGCGCTCTCCGCCTTCGGCGCCATCCCCGGCGGTCCGGCCGGCAGCCTCTTCGGCCTCGATCCCTGGATCATCGACCTCGAGATCGGCGTGCTCTACATCCTCGCGGTCACGTCGGTGGGCGTGTACGGCATCTTCCTGGGCGGCTGGGCGTCGAACAGCAAGTACGCGCTGCTCGGCTCGATGCGCTCCTCGGCCCAGATCATCTCGTACGAGCTCGGCTTGGGCTTGTCGGTGCTATCGGTCATCATGATCGCCGGTACACTCAACCTGCGCGAGATCGTCGAGGTGAACGTCTGGTCCGTGAGCCCCTGGCTGTGGTTGCCGCTGCTGGTGGCGTTCGGCGCCTTCGTGGTGTCGGCCATCGCGGAGGTGAACCGCACCCCCTTCGACTTGCCCGAAGCGGAGCAGGAGATCGTCGCGGGGTACATGACCGAGTACTCCAGCATCAAGTGGGCGCTGTACCAGATGGCGGAGTACGTGAACATGATGACCGTCTCGGCGTTCATCAGCACGCTCTTCCTGGGCGGCTACCGGGGCCCCACCTTCCTGGAGCCCTGGATCCCGGGCATCAGCGAGTGGCCGATCATCTGGCTGGTCGCCAAGATGGCGATCTTCATGTTCCTGTTCATCTGGCTGCGCGCGACGCTGCCGCGGCTGCGCTACGACCAACTCATGCGCTTCGGCTGGCTCTACCTCTTCGAGGTGGCGCTCGGCGCGACGCTGCTGACGGGGGCGGTGATCGCCTTTGTGCTCTGAGACGCGCCCCAAGGACCATCGAGGAGGCCGACCATGAGCGTCCTGGACATCGCCAAGGGGATGGGCGTCACGCTCTCTCACCTGTTCAAGAAGCCCGTGACCGTGCGGTACCCGGACGAGCCCGTGCAGATCAAGGCCCGCTTCCGCGGCCGCCATCACCTGCTGCGCCATCCCGACACGGGCCTCGAGAAGTGCATCGGCTGCAGCCTCTGCGCTGCGGCCTGCCCCGCCTACGCCATCTACGTCGAGGCGGCCGAGAACGACCCCGAGAACCCGACCTCGGCTGGTGAGCGCTACGCCTCCATCTACGAGATCAACATGCTGCGCTGCATCTTCTGCGGCTTCTGCGAGGAAGCCTGCCCGACGAGCGCGGTGGTGCTCGGGCACGAGTTCGAGCTGGCGGACTTCCGCTACCAGGACTTCGTGTACGGCAAGGAGGACATGCTGGTGGGGGTCAAGGGCAGCAAGTGGCAGCGACGCGAGGCGGCCGCGAAAGGGACCGAGGTGCGCGTGGCCCTGGAGGCGCCCGGCCGTCCGGAACTCGAGGGCGTGGACTACTGATGGTCACGTTCGTGATCATGGCCGTGTTCAGCGTCGTCGGCGCGCTCGGGGTGATCCTGCTGCGCCAGCCGATCCACGCGGCGCTGTCGCTCGTAGGCACGCTGCTCTCCGTCGCGGTCCTGTTCGTGACTCTGCAGGCGCACTTCCTGGCCGCCATCCAGGTGATCGTCTACGCCGGCGCCATCATGGTGCTGTTCCTGTTCGTGATCATGCTGCTCAACATCGAGGAGCAGCGTAGGCCGGTCATGCCCGCCCTGCGCTGGGCAGCCTACGCGCTGGGGCTGGTCGCGGCGGCCGGGCTGATCGCCGGGGCACTGCTCGACCCGCGCCAAGCGCCGGACGCGGCGGTGGTGCGCGAGACGCTGCAAGGCGGGAACGCCGAGCTGATCGCCGAGGTGCTCTTCGGCGAGTTCATGCTGGCCTTCCAGCTCGTTTCGGTGCTGCTGCTCACCGGCCTCGTGGGCGCCGTCGCGCTCGTGCAGCGCGGGCCGCCGCCGGGCGGCGCCACACGTGCCGATGCCACACGCGCCGATGCCACACGTGCCGATGCCGCGCGCGCCGATGCCGCGGGCCAGCGCAGCGGGGGCCGGCCCCCGGACGCGCTCGAGGCGGGGGGTCGTTGACGTGGTACCGACCGAAGCCTACGTCGCGCTCTCGGGCGTCATGTTCAGCATCGGTGCGGTGGGGGTCCTGACGCGCCGAAGCGCCATCATGATCTTCCTCAGCGTCGAGCTCATGCTCAACTCCGCCAACCTGGCGCTGGTGACCTACGCCTACCAGTGGGCCGAGGCGGGCATGCTGGCGGGCATCAGCGGTCAGACGGCGGTGTTCATCATCCTGTCGGTCGCCGCGGCCGAGGTCGCCGTCGGCCTCGGCATCCTGGTCGCGATCTTCCGGAACCGCGCCAGTACCGACGTCGACGCCCTCGCGGAGGTGCGGCTGTGACGGGCGATCCGGTCTCCTGGGCGGCGCTTGCGCCCTTCCTGGCGCTCTTCGGGGCGCTGGTCAACGGCCTCTTCGGCGCCCGCCTGCGCGAGCCCCTGCCCGGCATCGTCGCCAGCGCCGTCGTGGCAGCCGCCTTCGTGCTGTCGCTGGTCGCCTTCCTGACCTTCGGCGAACGCGACGCCGGCGTGCACGTGCTGCTGTGGGACTTCATGCCGGTGGCCGGGCTCGACCTGGTGGTCGGCTTCCAGCTCGATCAGCTGTCGCTGCTCATGATGCTGATCGTCACCGGCGTGGGGACCGCCATCCACGTGTACTCCATCGGCTACATGCACGGCGACGAGGGCTACGCGCGCTACTTCGCGGCGCTCAACCTGTTCATCGCCGCGATGCTGGTGCTGGTGATGGCCGACTCCTTCCCGCTGCTGTTCGTCGGTTGGGAGGGCGTGGGCGTGTGCTCGTTCCTGCTGATCGGCTTCTGGTACCGCCAGAAGCAGAACCCCGACGCGGCGCGCAAGGCCTTCATCGTCAACCGCATCGGCGACGCCGGCTTCCTGGTGGCGATGTTCCTGATCTACCGCACCTTCGGCACCCTCACCATCGCCGAGGTGAACGAGGCCGTCGGTGGCTTCGCCTTCGGCGCGGCAGCGCTCACCGCCATCGGCGTGCTGCTGATGGTGGCCGCTGCGGGCAAGAGCGCGCAGCTGCCCCTGCACGTCTGGCTGCCCGACGCCATGGCCGGCCCCACCCCGGTCTCGGCGCTCATCCACGCCGCCACCATGGTCACCGCGGGCGTGTACCTGATCGCCCGCAGCGCGCCGCTCTTCGCCCAGAGCCCCGACGCCTCGGCGGTGGTGGCCTGGGTGGGCGCTCTCACCGCGCTGCTCGCCGCGGCGGTGGCCTTCGCCCAGACCGACATCAAGCGGATCCTGGCCTACTCCACCATCAGCCAGCTCGGCTTCATGTTCGTCGCGGTGGGCGTCGGCGCGTACTGGGTCGGCATCTTCCACGTGCTGACGCACGCCTGCTTCAAGGGCCTGCTGTTCCTCGCCTCGGGGAGCGTGATCCACGGCCTGGGCGGCGAGCAGGACGTGCGCCGCATGGGCGGCCTGCGACGCTTCATGCCGCTGACCGCGGGCACCGCGCTGATCGGCACGCTGGCGATCGCGGGCGTGCCGCTGCTGGCGGGCTTCTTCAGCAAGGACGCGATCCTGCTGGCCACCTTCTCGTCGACCCTGCTGGCCGATCACGGCGCGCTCGTGCTGTACGCGCTGCTGCTGTTCTCGGCCACGCTCACCGCGGCCTACATGGGCCGCTGGTACCTGCTGGTGTTCGAGGGCGAGCCGCGCCTGAGCGCCGAAGCGCGCGAGCGCGTGCACGAGTCGCCGCGCGTGATGACCGTGCCGCTCGCGCTGCTGGCGGTGGCCTCGGTGCTGGTCGGGTACGTGGGGTTGCCTTCCTTCGCCTTCCCGAACTGGATCGAGCCGTGGTTGCTGCCCGCCACCGCGACCGTGCCCTTCGACTACCCGCCGCTCTGGGCCGAGTGGTTGCTCATCGGCGTCGCCGTGTTGGCCGCCGCCGTCGGTCTGGCGCTGGCCTGGTGGGTCTACATGGTGCAGCGTGGCGTGCCCGTCACCCGCGTGGGGTCGGGGGCGTTCGCGGGCTTCCTGCGCGCCGGCGCGGGCTTCGACACGCTCTACCAGCGGGCCGCCGTCGGCCCAGCCGAGGGGGTGTCGTCCGGCCTGGCGCTCCTGGACCGTGACGTGCTCGACCGCGGCCTGGCCGCCAGCGTCACCACCACCGGCTGGTTGGCGCGCCTGGTGATGCTGTGGCAGAGCGGGTACGTCCGCAACTACGCGCTGGCGATGATGGCCGGCGCGGTGATCCTGATCCTCGTGGTGGTCCTGGTGGGGGTGCGCGCATGATGTCGGTGTGGCTGATCCTGCTGCCGCTGGTGGTGGCGGTCGTGCTGGCGTTCACGCGCAGCGCCCGAACCGCGCGCGCCGTTGCGCTGCCCGGTGCCATCGCCACCTTCGTGCTGGCAACGCTCGTGCGCGACGCTGCGCCCCTGGTGACCCCCTGGATCCCGGGCTTCGGCGCCTTCATCGCCTTCGACCCGAGCCACGCCGGTGGCGTGCTGGCGCTGGTCGCCAGCCTGGTGATGGTGCCCACCGTGCTGTGGGCGTCGCTTCGCGTCGAGCACCAGCCGGGGCGGTTCCTGGCCGCGTTGTTCGCGATGTGGGGCAGCCTCATGGGCCTGTTCCTGGCGCGCGACCTGGTGCTGTTCTACGTCTTCTGGGAGGCCACGCTGCTGCCCTCGTTGGTGATGCTGGGCGGTTGGGGCGGGCAGCAGCGCCGCCAGGCCATGCTCAAGTACATCGTCTACGCCGTGGTCGGCTCCTTCGCGATGCTCCTGAGCGTGGCCGCCATCCGGCCCCTCAGCGGCGCCGAGAGCTACCTCTTCTTCGACCTGCTCGCGGCCGCCGGGCGCCTGGACGTGGTCACCCAGACCTGGCTGTTCGCGGGCTTCACGCTGGCCTTCGCGGTCAAGCTGCCGATGTTCCCGCTGCACCACTGGTTGATCGACTTCCACGAGCAGAACCACCCCTCCGGCGCGGCCGACGTCGCCGGTACGCTCTACAAGGTGGGCGGCTTCGGGTTCTTCGCCTGGGCCCTGCCGCTCCTCCCCGAGGGGGCGCGCCAGCTGGCGCCGCTGCTGCTGGGGTTGGGCGCGTTCAGCGCCGTCTACGCGGCCATGATCGCCACCCGTCAGCACCACCTCAGGCGGCTGCTGGCCTACGCCTCGCTCTCGCACATGGGCATCGTGGCGGTCGGCCTCTTCGGGCTCCACCTGGCGGGGCTCTCCGGCGCGATGTACCTGCTGGCGGCGCAGATGGTCACCACCGGCGGCCTGTTCCTGCTGGTCGGCATGCTGCACGCGCGCCGCGGGAGCGTCGACGCCGGCTCCTACGGCGGTTTGGCGGCCTCGGCGCCGGCCCTGGCGGCGGTGACGCTGCTGGTGCTGTTCGCCAGCATCGGCGTGCCGGGCCTGGCCAACTTCCCGGGTGAGTTCCTGGCGCTGCTGGGCGCCTTCCAGGCCAGCGCCGCTGCCGGCGTGCTGACCGTGCTGGCGGTGATCGCCGCGGGCGTGTACGGGGTCAACCTGTACCAGCGCCTCTACCAAGGGCCGCAGGCGAACCCCGTGAGCGACCTGCGCCCGCTGGAGGTGGTCGTGCTGGCGCCCATCCTGGCCGGGACGCTGTGGCTGGGGCTGGCGCCCGCGCCGCAGCTGCGGACCTTCGAGGCCGATGCGAACGTCACGGTCACGCGCCTGCAGCAAGCCGAGGTGGTGCCGCCGGTGCCGCTCGCGCCGCTCGGGGAGGTGCGTCGATGATCGTGCCCGAGGGCTTCATCGTATGGAGCGTCCTGGCGCCGGTCCTGATCCTGCTCGGCTTCGCGCTCCTCAGCCTGCTGCTGGCGGTGTTCCAGAGCGATCGCAGCGGCGTCGGCGCGGTGGCGCTGGTCGGCGTTGCCAGCGCCGCTGTGTTCGCCTTCCACCTGCTGATGGAGGCCGGGCACGGGAGTGCCGAGGCCGGCTTCGGGCTGCGCTACCTGGCCGACGTGCCCGCGACCGCCTTCACGCTGGTGATCCTGCTCGGGACCGCGCTGGCGATCCTGGTGGGGCAGGGGACGCTGCAACGGTTCAAGCTCGATCAACCCGAGTACTTTCCGCTCCTGCTGCTCGCGGCCATCGGGGCGGTGGTGATGGTCTCCGCCGGCGACCTCATCACCTTGCTGCTGGGGCTCGAGATCATGTCGCTCGCCTCCTACGCCCTGGTGGCGTGGCGCACCGACGTGCGCGCCAG